>VRUF01000034.1:6706-17253 GCA_019456245.1 Planctomycetota bacterium
AAAGACGAAAGAGGTCGGAAAATACGTAGCCCTGCTATGTTTTTAACTCGAAGGTGTAATATTGGGGTAGGGACCGCTTACACAGCAGTCGACCCCGATAAATGCAACGAGATATCTTTAGATACTTGCTGGAAAATCTTTGAGGCCCTTGCCAATCTTGAAATTAAGATTTATGAAGGCGAAGAACCTCGACAAATCGATTTTTCAGATATTGTGGAGACAGATATCAAAGACGAGTAGGGGCCAAATAGAAAAGGCCCCACTCAAAGAGCAAGACCCTTTCATCTTCCCCGATTTCCTAGTAGACCCGCTAAAGTCAACAACAGGAGGTCGGGGGCACACACAGCCCGGAGGCTGTTATGGCTAAATCAGATGTTCAAAACCCCACATTTTCAGAGCTACCCCCTCAGTGAATACTCTCGGTGACTGCGGGAGGGGTTGCCCCCCTCAACTCTTCCCGTGGTCTCCCGGTGTATTCACCGCCAGAACCTTAAAAACAGAATATCTTCGGGACTTAACAGTCGATACACTGTTCAAAAAAGGCTCCTCGGGGAGGACTCGAACCTCCAACCCATCAGTGGGATTTTCCCCTTCCCGCATTATTACATCGCTTTAACTCTGGTCTGCTTAATTAAGAACAGTCTGATCCGTGTCCGCTTCCATATTTCCTAAATAAGGCAAAATGGCGGTCTGTGGCAGCTCTTGTGTATAGCGTTCCACCTGGCGGATATCTTTCCACCTCCCCGCAATTTGAACTGTCCGGGTCGGCGCTCCCCTTTGAGTGGTCAACGTGGCAAACGACCGCCGGAACGCATGAGTGCTAAAATGTTTAACCCCCAACTTCTTGGACATTCTGCGCCAAACTGAGCGCAATCCTGAAACCGTGAACTGCTTTCCCGGGGTCAATCCCCCGATGCCCACAAATACCGTCTTTATAGTCGGTAGAGCATATTCGCTTCTCAAAGCTAACCAATCCAATAAGTTCTCAGCAGTGTCATTTGAAAAAACTGCGCCTCCCCATCTACCACCCTTAATCTTCACCTGCAAAAAGCATTTCTCAACATCCAGGTGACCGAGCTCCAGGCTGCATACTTCTGCAGCTCGTAACCCGGTGTCGATCAACAGACTGATAAGCGCCCTATCCCGCATACCCTTTGGCGTATCTAGATCCTGGCCAGCCAGCAACTTTGTGATCTCATCTTGAGTTAACGTGCGTTGAGGTCTCGGCTTGGGAGTACGCACCCTCAGCTCCATAAATGGGTGATCGCTCCCAAAGAGCGCTTTGACAAATGCCCTGGCTCCCGTATGAGCCTGTGCCCTCATAGCCAACCCCCAATTTTGTTCATCCAAAAATCCCAAGAACATTTCCCCGGTCAGATCCTCAAAGTGAAACCGGTGATGTGCCAAATACCGGGCCAACCGCTTCAAAGACCAGGTGTAATGCTTGGCCGTAGTCGGGGAGTACACCGAAGTCCTTATGAACTTCAAAATCGCTTTTTCGTCATTCATCCTAATTACAGGGTATAGCATTTTTCCTCTCCTGTCAGAACTTTTTCAACCAATTTCGAGGTAAATCATGCATGAAAGAACTAAAGCCAAAATACGCATTGTTCTTGTTGTCCTTTTTTTACTTTTATTCACGTGTACTTCTTACGGATGGTATCAGTGCACCGTCCTCTACCAATCCCAATGTGGAGGCTAATATGGATTTACTTAACAACCCACTTGCCCCAGTAGTCACCTTCTTGCTTGGCGTTATCTTCACAGGTCTGATCATGTTTTTCTTCGCCGAACACATCGCAGCCATGAAAGAGATCATCAAACGCCGCCGCCTGCCCTACGATACTAAAGACGGCATCCTGGATGTCATCGCGCTGCTGCGGACTACTGATCGGGAACTTGAAGGAGAATCGCCTGACACAGCCAGCTTTCTACTTCAAGTTGCCATTGACCACCTCGGCCAAATCGAGAGTCGCAAGTACGACCACAAACAACCAGGAAAGACCATCAATATACGCAGAGCAAAAGCCGAGGCTACCGGTGACTAGAATTCCCAGCCCGCCTTCTCCAATGCCTCAAGTGCGAACGGCAGCCACTCTATTTCATCCCGCATTGGTTTACTCATGGTGGCCGCCACATAGCACCACGAATAGGCCAGCAGCAGGTCGCGCACCTCAGGCGTCACCTGCCCCAAAGCACACTCGATCAGCCACTCGGCCAATTGATCTCGAATAAAGGTTTTCGGAATTTGAGCACACATAAGACGACCCATGTCGTACCCTCCTTTGTAGGTCTACACTATAACAGAACGAGTGTTCTAATTCAATCGTTTTTGGCTGCCTGTCAAGTGATTGACGGGCAAATCATCGTGGAGAACGAAAACCTTGCGAAGGTTATCGTTCTCCCTAAGAGTGCGCTAAGCGCACTCTTCTCCTCCTTAGTAGCCCTGGGGCGGGGCTGGCATAACTCCGCCCCAGGCGAAGGCTTGCGCTGGCAGCGTGGATAGTCCCGGCGATGGTTGGATGGGGCGCGGCGAACGTTTCATCAAGCCATCCCCCGGTTTATCCACAGAACTTCTACATGGGATGTAGCTCAGTGGCAGAGCAATCGGCTCATAACCGGTCGAGCGCTGGTTCGATCCCAGCCATCCCAACTGATGAGCGGCGGTGTGGATGGACACACGGATCTAGACTGCCGTGAGCGTACGGAAAAACATAACCGGTTTTGCAACCGGAAGCACGCAAGTTGCTACGGCATGCGTTCTTGAGCTATGGCCTCGAAAGAGGAGCGGCCGAACAGTCGGTATCAAGCCCGACCCGCTCATCAATACAGCGGAGGAGGGGCGGCGCGCCCTCACGGGGTTCACCCCGGTCGAGGGTTCGAGTCCCTCCTCCGCAACTAACCAAATTTGACCGAAAGGATTGCACAACCGGAGGTTGTCTCATGATCGAAACATATGACAAAATGGTGAAGGTAAGAATCATTTTTGTATTATCCAAACACAGCGGAGAGGAAAATCGTATTAGTCGAAGCGAATTGCTTTCCAAGGTTAGAAGGCTCATCTATTCAAAGAAGCATGGATCCCTCTCGGATCGAAAACTTCGCATGTTTATAGAGGAACTTCGCACAACAGATACAGATGGCGCTTGGATCTGCGCTTCCCTCAAAGGCGGCTATTTCCTGGCCAGAGATCTCAAAGAACTGGAATGGTTCACCGACTCTGATTTCCGCCGCGCGCTCAATACCCTCACTCGCGTCCGTAAACAACGCGCCGCCGCCAGCCTGCTGGTCTCCCCCCAATTAGAGCTAGAGATATGAGACTCGGTGCAGAAGTAAACACACCGATAGGCTTGGGTCGTTTCAAGGGCTACCTACACAAGAAGGGGAACCCTTCAAAGATGCTTATTCGTTTGCGAGATTTCCCGAATGCCAACCTTCAGATAATCCTGCTATACGCTTTCAAACGAGAAGAGGTGAAAACTATATGACCCGCGATGCCAGACTTAGACGCGAAAGAATACTGGATTTCATCATCGAGTACAAGCGCAATCACGACGGCTGTTCGCCCACAACCAGGCAAATTATGAAGCATTGCGATATCTCCTCAACCAGCGTGGCTGCTTATCATCTGAATGTTCTCGAACATCTCGGCAAAATCCGAAGAAGTCCAGATAGACATAAACTCAACATCGAAGTCATCGGCGGCATCTGGGATTATAAGCCTGTAGTTACCCCCAGCCAGGTAATAAGTTCTCTCAAAGGACCCCAAAAGAAATCGGCAATGTCTAGGATAATAGATGAGGATTTTGAGCGCAGAAAAAATCATAAGAAATAAAACGATCATCGAGATGCGTAATATCCCTATGCGGCTAGAGGACATAGGCCAAAAATTTGGGATTTCTAGTGAGCGTGTGCGCCAGATTCTTGCGGAAGAGGGCGCGATTTCAATACACTTTTCGACGGTCATGAAAATAAAGCGAAGGGAATATATACTCAATCATTCTATGATGACAAATAAAGAACTTACTGAATTTTTAGATGCTCCCGCCAATGAAGTTGGCGCTATCCGATCAAAAAATAATATCACTCCTCCAGAAAGAACTATTCAATGGAAACTAAATAAATACTCAAAGAAAACTAGACACGGTTGCTGGAAATGGATTGGAGGGAGACTTCCTAGTGGCTATGGCAGATTGAGATTTAATCAATCAACCGGCTATGCACATCGTGCAGCATGGATTGTCGCTAATGGGCCAATACCTAAAGGTATACAAGTCTTACACAAATGTGATAATAGAGGGTGTATTAATCCCAAACATCTTTATTTAAGATAAATAATATAAGATTAATAAAAGCACATAAATTAATTATGACTCATAAGATAAAGCCGTTTGAAAAGGTAGGGAAATATACAACTTTTGAGAATCAAATCATAGATTGGGTGATGCCATTGTGTAGGCCTCATTCGGTCTGGAAAGTGGTTACATTTGTTATCCGCAAAACTATTGGCTGGCATAAAGAAGAGGATGAGATTAGTTTCTCGCAAATCATGCAAGGCACAGGAATAGCAAGCCGGGGTACAACTGATAAAGCCATTAAAAAGGCTATTGACCTGGGATTCATAAAACGCAAAGCCAAGGGGAAAAGAGCATCATCCACCAAAGGACCAATGGGATATTTGTACAAACTCAACCGCGATTTCCAGCTTATTATTCCTTCCTCTGGCGCTATCCCAGAAAATGGGATAGAAGCAGTTCCAAAAACATCCCCTATCCCAGAAAATGGGATACCTACTATCCCAGAAAATGGGATACCTACTATCCCAGAAAATGGGAACACAAAAGATAATAAAAAGAAAACTATAAATAAAGAATTAAATACTATATATACTGGACTTCTACAAGAATGGAAAAGAGGTTTTCCTAATAAGCCACAACCAAAACCAAACACGAGATCATACCGCGCAAAAGTTAAAACACGAATTAGAGACAAGCATTTTAGAGATAATTGGCAACTCGCATTGCAGAGAGCAAGCAAAAACGCATACCTACAAAACACAAGTTGGTTCACATTTGGATTCTTTATCAAAAACGATCTCAATTACCGCAAGACTTTACAAGGCGACTACAATTGGTTACATGAAAGAGAAATCAAAAATAGCAATCGCAAATATGTCGAAGGCAAATTTGAAGAGTTTATTGAACGATAAAAAAGGAGCAATAAAATGGCAAAAATTAAAGAGCTTTTTTTGAACTATACAATTTCTTTACCGGTCAAAGCAACAGTAAATCTCAGCATAAGCGGTAATCTCACAGAAGATGGATACAAGTTCCTTAAGGAATGGATGGATCGGACAATTATGGTGGATCAAAAAATCTTGTTGGAAGATAAGGCTTACAAGGAACTCACATGAAACTACACCTCGCCCAACACCTCGCCGAAGTATTCGCCGCAGCCCTCACGCCCTTCGTAGAGCGCGTCGAGATCGCCGGTTCTATCCGTCGCCTCGAAGATGAAGTCAAAGACATCGAGATCGTCTGCCTGGCCAAGCTGGAAGACGTCGAAGAGAAAAACCTATTTGATGAAGTTGTTGACACCAAGCAAACCAGCGTCACAGAAAATAACTTGCCTTTCGTCATGCTCGACACCGGCTGGCAAAGCGGCTCTAAAGACGGCCCCCGTTACAAGCGCCTCATCCACACTGAAACGAAAATCAACCTGGACCTGTTCATCATCCCAGACGCTCACGAATGGGGCGCCGTCCTGCTTATCCGCACCGGTCCCGCCGAATTCAACATGGCTCTCATGCGCTTTATCAATTCGCGTCAGATGCACCTCACCGGCAACCAGCTTCACCCCCACTCCAAACGCTGGAAGCACAAATCCGGCGAGAAGGTCTCAGAACCCTGCGAGAAGGGCGTCGCCTGCCCGCTGATCATCCCCACACCTGACGAGACAGCTTTCCTCGAGGCTATCGGCTTCCACTGGGTGGCGCCCCAGCGGCGCACCCCCGAATGGGTAAACCGGCAAGCCAAGAGAGTCCTCGGTCTGCAGAAAGCCGCCGCATGATCGTCTACACCTTCCACCTCGAGGGCAAAGTCGTCCCCTACACCCGCCGCACATTCAAAGGCAAATACAGCGATGCCGCCAAAAGATACCATGCCTCCCAAAACGCTATCGGTTGGCAGTACAAAATTCAGTTGCGAGAGTTTGACTGGCCGATGATGCCCACCCAAACTCCATTATTTCTTGAAGTCGACTACCAAGTTCCCGAGCGCATACACACCTTCGACTTCGATAACGTGCTCAAAGCCCTCTCGGACGCCGCCCAGGGGATTGTATTCAAGAACGACCTATGGGTCGATGAGCTCCACGCCACCCGCCGTCTGGGCAGCGACTACCGCGCAACTATTTCAATCGGCACCAAAGGAGATAAATGAAAACCTACCACTGCCCCAAATGCAATCATGCTGACTAAATGGCATCCAGATATGCCCGATGAGTATAAGAATCGGATAGTTACCGGTGATGCGCGGGAGCTGGCAAAACGCATACCGGATGAGAGTGTGGATTTGGTTTTTACTGATCCGCCATACCCCAAAGAATACTTATATTTATATGACTGGCTTGGCGAAATTGCAGCTCGAGTGCTGAAACCGACTGGTTTTCTGCTAACCTATTTGGGCGTGTACTGGAAACAAGAGGTTATGAAAAGATTGTCACAATCAATGGATTACTATTTTGATTTTGTTTTGGAGAACGCTGGAAAATCCCCTATTATGTGGCAGAGAAAAGTTATAAGCCGCCACAAAAGCATTATGGCCTGGACCAGAAAAGATACAGACCCGAAGCCCTATACAAACATATTGAGCTTGTGGAGAGGCGGCGGCGAAGATAAACGCTATCATACATGGGGGCAGGACGAAAGCTCAGCAAGATATTATATTGATTGCTTCTCTAGGCAAGATCACATTGTTGCTGATTTTATGGTAGGAGGAGGAACTACTGCAGCCGTGTGTAAAATATTACACCGAAATTATATAGCCTTTGAAATTGATAAAGACACAGCAGAGATTGCACAAGCTCGGCTCGAGACTACACAACCATATTTATTTATGCCTCAGCCAGAACAACTAGAGTTAGTGGAGAAGCCTCAAACTTCTCCAACCCATCCAGAACCATGTAAGAAACTGTAAGAACGCCCCAAATTTCAACGTAGCGCCCAAACTGGTGTTTAGATGACCTCGAACCAAATTCCCCTTGAAATCGACGAGATTCAGCCTCTTCTTGCTGAGCTGGTTTTGCACTACTCACATCCCATCGATAAGGTACAGGATGTTTATGATCGTGTAGCCCAAAATCTCTCTCAGGAAGCCGGCCAAGATCCTCCCTGGACCTGGCGATATCCCCACCAGGTGCACCGCGGCAGTATGCAGAAACCCGGCCAACGTTTTCTCGCCGCCATCCTGCAGCTACACACCAAAGTCATCAAGCCCAAAAAACCAAGCATTCCCCGCAACTCCGTCCCCGTTGATTTTCCCAACACCCCCCAGGGCCGGCAAGATAAGCAGCGCGCCCTCGCAGTCCCCATGCCCCAGCGCCGCCAGGCATTATTGAATATCGCAGATCGATTAGAAGGAGGTGATGCCATCGAACGGTAATCCCCCCAATCAATCTTTAGTAAAGGAGAAATAAATTATGGATTTACAGCCGTATTTAGATGCGATCAGCGAATTAATCAAAGTATTGTCAGAACTTCCCGGCGAATACTGGGACGAAGCCTTGCTGGTAGTTGTGTTGGTAGGAACACTGAAGAAAGTCGGCTTGGTGGAACCTTACGAAGCCTTTGCCACCATTGGTCTCAGCTATTTGTTTGCAAAAGACAGTGCAGATGTAGCCTTGGCAACCCCGGTGATCGCTGTTGGGGGGTCATTGTTCCATAAAGCTTGGGAAGTGATTTATACTTGGTTAAAGAGCCTGCAAAAATAACGCTTACCTAAAAGCCCCCGGCCCACGCTGGATAGTGTGAGCCGGGGGCTAGATAAATTATTGGAGGTGTTGAAAGATGTTTAAACATAGTAATCGTTCCTTTCGGGCACAGGATAAAAAGAAGATAGCTGACCTCGAAGCACAACTCGTCGAAACCCGGCAGGCGCTTTCCGAGCGAGAAGTCGATCTTTACCAGGCCGAACGAGCAATAAAGAGGGTAAACAAGGGATATATCAGAATAAAGAAAGAACTAAAAGCGGAAACCCAGCAGGTACTTTCCGATGCTGCCAAAGCCGAGGCCGATGTTTGGAGAATGTATATCCTTCATGGCGGCATGCCTCCAGGGACAGTAAAGAATAAATATAAGGAATGGTTTGGAGAAACCAAACTGTCGGCAGATGAGGCGGGGCTATTCTGTGAACGGCTCGTATCCGAACTTGACGAAGCCCTAAAACGCGAGAGTGACGCAAACGCCAGAATAGAGATTGTGTGTGCCGCCTTGCAAGCCGCTCCAGACATTTCAAATTGTAATACTCTTGGTTATGTGGCATGGTATGAGCAGGCTAGAGAAAACGCCCTAAAGGAACTTGAAAGAGAAACCCTGCTACAGGCGGCGGCAACTCAGTGCATGTGGTGTAAGGGACAAGAAAACTGGGGCAGAGAAACATATATAAATGATTCTGGTTTACGAAAACACCGTAGCAATTTCAACGACTTGCCAGATCAGAACTGCACGGCAGGCGCAATCCTCAACCTGGAGAATGAAGCATGAGTAAGAAACGAGAAATACTTTGGTTCGGTTTAGGAACATGGGCATTGAGTGCAGGAAAGCGATTTACCAGAAAGCGCATTTATATATTTGGTTGGATATGGACACCTTTTGTAAAAATGTGGAAAAGATAACGACCTAATACGGAGTGACGATGAGTGATATGGTTAAAGTCTATAAAAATGAAAGGCCAAAGTGGTGCCCACATGCCGAGGCCTGCAATTTCCAGAAGCAGGCAGTCAGTCTTTTGTGTTGTGGAGAATTGCCAGAACCAATAGAGCATGATGGCGACTTCAATACACACAGATTTTGCATAAATAATACTGAGGATAATTTCGGGGTCTTTGACCTTCAAATCAACAAGAGCGATGTGTGGTGGTTTTTTTATACTTTGCAACCAGCAAATGATATAAAAGAAACCCTCCGCCAAGAAACTCTGAGAAAGGCGGCGGCATATTTTGACCTGAAACACAAAGAGAAACCATATCAATCTTGGCATACAGATGTAGTCGCAAGACATATTCGAGGCATGATAAGGAGTGAATAAATGAGTGTAAAATGTCCAGTTTGTAAAAGCCCACCAGAAAGATGTCCGCACACATGGAAAGAAATACAAGATAAAGTTCTTAGAGATAGGAGAGACCGCCGGATAAGAGAGATGGAAGGAGATGCCGAGCGCAATCCTCAACCTGGAGAATGAAGCATGAGTAAACCACCAAGAAGAGCAACAAAAGGGCATGAATGGTTGTTAGTTGGAAACACTCTTTGTCCTCGGTGTAGAGAAAACGTGGAAGTTGCCAGCCCCGTATCAATTGAAGTTATTTGGCACACTTGTGGATTATGGCTTGAGGTAAATTGTACGGAGTGGCGGGAATTCAAAATGCATCCTGATGATATTAGGTATAATCAAACAATGGATGCATTAGAGGATATGGGCACACGCCCAATAATTATTCCTGAGGACTATGAGAATGAATAACCCCCACCCCCCGCTACATCACCCAGCTCAGCAACATATCCCCCATACTGGCTCGGTAACAAAAAAACCTAGCCCTTTTTTACAGCACTAACTATAAACCCCCGCCGTAAGGTGGGGGTTTATTCGTCCACGGCAATTTGTTGAGGTGAACTAACTTCTATCTCTGGACTGCCTTGATAGAGCTCTATTAGGCCGACCGCGCAAATGGTTTTACCCCGATAATATGATTCTGGGGAAAAGCTGAAGTTTGAGCGGTCTTCACCCCAGATAACTATGGTGAAACGACCCGCCTGGGGATATGGTTTGCCCAGATTGAGAAATGTTGGCCGCCCTGAAGTGGATCTGGCATAATTGCTATCTACCACGGGGCCGCAGACAATTTTCCTCTGCCCCGCGTAAGACGAGGCTTGATTCCAAAGAATATAATCATTATCTGGCGCAGTGGTGGGAGCACGCACCTGGCGGGGAGTGGAGGTGGGATTGGTTCTTGGCGGTGAATAAGAATTACTGCCATTACAGGCTTGTAGAATGGCGACAACGCAGATTAAACCCACAGTCCACCAGGTGTAAGTTGCAAGCCTATTTTTTAGAGGTACAGATGACATGATAGCCTCCTCAGGTTATCTCATGTGGGGGTTTATTTTTTTAGTCAGTTCCTTAATTTACGAATTCATAAATCCATCAATTAGCGAAATTGCAATAAAATCTGCATGCCTCCAGCAATGACTACCGCCCACATAAACTTGCGCGCTTGGCTATTCTTCTGGACTTCTTTTTCAATGATTTCTAGCTTGCGGTGTGTCTGTATTA
>VRUF01000289.1:0-2840 GCA_019456245.1 Planctomycetota bacterium
TGATCGGGCGGTTTCTTGGGCATCTTTCCGATAACTTTAAGAAAGTGCTTGCTGTTGATATTGCGCCTAAATGTATTAGCAGATCGAAGGCAGCTAACTCGCACCTTTCTAACATATCATATATGGTGAAGGATCTTGGGGCGGCTGGGGATGGGCTGCCTAAAGTAGACTTTGCTTTGAGTGTAAACTCCATTCTTACTCCGTCACTTTTGCGGCGAAATCGTATGTTCGATGCTATCGCGAAACATCTTCGGGGCGGGGCGTATTTTGTTTTTGTTGTGCCCTCCATTGAATCATCTTTTTTGACGGATTTTCGACTTATTGAGTGGAATGTGCGTAATGGAGTGAAACCGAGTGCGGCTGGGCGGGCTGGGTTTGACGATTACAAGAAGAACAATCATCGTATGCATGAAGGGGTGATGCCTAAAGGGGATGTTGCGACAAAGCATTACCTTAAAGAGGAATTGATAGCAATCCTGGAAAAAAGACGTTTGGAGGTTGTCGATATTTGCAAGATTGAGTATTCGTGGAAAACGGAGTTTGAGTCGCCGCCCGGGTGGATGAAGGGTCCGTATCCTTGGGATTGGTTGTTTGTTGCGCGGAAAAAGAGGTGAGGGATGACAGGTGGGGCGGTGAGCTAAGGGACAGCGAAATTGCCGCATCAGGGTTCCCGCCTTCGCGGGAATGACAAGGTTGGCGTGTTTTGTGGTGGTTCAGTTGAGATTGCTGGTTTTACTGAAGTGGAGATCGAATTTTGAAGCGATATTATGTTTATCTTATGGCTAGCAAAAAGAATGGTGCTCTTTATACGGGGGTTACTAATGATTTGAAGCGGAGGGTTTATGAGCATAAGAACGGTCTTGTCGATGGTTTTACGAAAGAGTATTATATATATAAACTAGTTTATCACGAGAGCTTTGATCATGTTGATAAAGCTATTTATCGAGAAAAATGTATTAAGAAATGGCGGCGGCAGTGGAAGCTGAATTTGATCGAAAAGTTTAATCCTGATTGGGAAGATCTGTATTGCGATGGTTCAGTGAAAAAGCAGGGGGGCGCGGTGAGCTAAGGGACATTGTTAAATATTATGTCAGGGTCCCCGCCTTCCATCCTTCGCTGAAGCTACGGAGGACAGGTCGCGGGGATGACAAGTGGGGCGTGTTTTGTAGCGATTGTTCTTTGTTGCCTGGGCGGGGGGTTTTTGGTATAATTTTGGGTTTATCGGTTTATTAGGAACTTATTGGGTATTTTTCATGGGTACATCGCATATTCGTAATTTTTCTATTGTGGCACACATCGACCATGGTAAGAGTACGCTTGCCGATCGTATGCTTGAGATAACCGGAACGATAACCGCACGCGAAGCCAAAGAACAACTCCTTGACAGTATGGATCTTGAGCGTGAGCGGGGGATCACCATTAAGGCGTCGGCTGTGACTATGCATTATGAGTATGAAGGCGCTGACTATATGCTCAACCTGATCGATACCCCGGGGCATGTTGATTTTCATTATGAAGTTTCGCGGGCACTGGCGGCTTGTGAGGGTGCGCTGCTTGTTGTCGATGCTACGCAGGGGGTTGAGGCGCAGACTGTTGCCAACGCATTTCTTGCTGTTGAAACGGGCAATGAGCTTGTGGGAGTCATCAACAAAGTTGATCTTCCGGCTGCTCAGCCTGATATTGTTGGGGAAGAGATCGAACATATCATTGGTATATCGCGGAACGAATGTTTTGATATCAGTGCTAAGAGCGGGGTTGGGGTTGAGGAACTTATCGGTGCGGTGATCGAGCTTTTGCCGGCTCCGGAAGATAAAGGCGATGAGGCTGCAAAGGCTCTTATCTTTGACAGCATTTGTAATGAGTATCGCGGGGTTATTTGTTTTGTGCGTGTGTTTTCGGGGAATCTAAAAGTTAAGCAGAAGATACGGTTTATGGGGACGGGGAGAAACTATATTATAACCGAGCTTGGTAAGATGACGCCGAAGATGACTCCTGTCGATGAGCTTGGGTGCGGTGAGGTTGGGTATGTTGTCGCGAATATCAAGAGGCTTGCCGATGTTACGGTTGGCGATACTATTACGGACGATTTACACCCTGCCGAGGAGGCGCTGGCTGGGTATCATCCGCCTATGCAGATGGTTTTTTCGGATTTTTATCCAGGTAATAATACTGATTATCCCAAGCTTCGGATGGCGTTCGATAAGCTTGCGATGAACGATGCGAGTTTTTCTTTTATTCCGCAAAGCTCCCCGGCATTGGGGTTTGGTTTTCGGTGCGGGTTTTTGGGGCTTTTGCATATGGAGATCGTTCAGGAGCGTTTGGAGCGTGAGCATGGGATCGAGGTTGTGCAGACTGCGCCTACTGTTAGCTATGAGGTTGTTACCAGCGGCGGTGATGTTAAGCGTATCGATTCGCCGAGTATGATGCCCGATCCGGGGCATATCGAAGAACTTCGCGAGCCGTTTGTTCGGCTGGAGATTATAACCGGTGCAGATTCGATAGGTGGGATAATGAAACTTGCGGAAGGGCGGCGGTGTAAGCTGGTCAAGACCGATTATCTTAGTAAGACTCGTGTGATGCTGGAGTATAAGGCTCCGCTTGCGGAGATCGTTTACGATTTTTACGATGTGCTTAAGGGTATCAGTCACGGTTATGCTACGATGGATTATGAGTTTACGGGGTTTGAGAAGAGTAACCTTGTTAAGATCGATATTCTGGTTAATAAGATCAAGGTGGACGCGTTGTCTTTGGTCGTTCACCGGTCAGTTGCGGAGGCGAGGGGAAGGCGTTTGATCATTAAGCTTCGCCGGGCTATTCCGCGGCATCAGTTTGAGGTGCCT
>VRUF01000289.1:2850-3111 GCA_019456245.1 Planctomycetota bacterium
AAGGTTTTGAAGAAACAGAAAGAGGGTAAAAAACGGATGAAGAGCGTTGGAAGCGTGCAGATTCCGCAGGAAGCTTTTATGAGTATTCTTGATACGAGTGATTGAAAAGAAAAAGAAGAATAGCCAACACTCAACAAGGAATATCCAATGATGAAGTTGTGGATTCGCCTTCGGCGAAGCATTTTATATAAAAAGCTTATGCTGCCTGGGTTGGGTTTGCTGAGGACTGTATCAGGTTTGAAGATTCTGAGCTGTCGGTTG
>VRUF01000003.1:0-24690 GCA_019456245.1 Planctomycetota bacterium
AAAGAGGTCTATATTTAGCGGATCACTTCTCAAAAATGGAAACATGGATGATGAAAGACGGATTTAAACCAAAACTCAAACCCAGCGCTCACGGTTTTAAAACCGTGGTTTTGTATACGGACATACTTATGTCGAGTAAGGCACGATGCCGGTAACGACCTGTCCCCTATTATTTGCGCAAGAAGCCTATGGGCAAGCTTAAGCGGATTAAGTTAGAACCGGAGGATTCAGTCCGAATCGGTAGTGTCCGAACGTTTCTTGATGTCTTTGACGACAGACGTGACGACACTGATTATGTCTATTTCTATCGGGGGCATTCCAACTTTAGCTACGAATCCCTACCTTCTATTTTTCGAAACTCTGGATGGATTAAGAATGAAGATGTTTTATTCCAGGAATTGATTTTGAAATGCCCTGGCGATTTCCCTAACCAAGAATCTACATTTCAAAAATTGGTAAAGATGCAGCACTACTCATTACCAACTAGATTGCTTGACTTAACTGCAAATCCACTTGCTGCTTTGTACTTCGCCTGTTCTTCTGGTAATGATAGCAGAGAGAGTGGCGAAGTAATCTTCTTTAAGATTCGAAAGTCTCATATCAAATATTTCGACAGTGATACTGTTAGCGTCATCTCAAATTTGAGCCGCCGCCCGAAAACTTTTATTTTGCCACCCGAGTGCTCTACTCCAGAGAGGTTTAGCGCTGAACCCGAGATTCAATATCTCATTCATGAAATCAAGAAAGAAAAACCATATTTTGAACCGAAGATCCAGCGGGAACATTTACGCACTGTTGTGTGTGTTAAACCACTGTTGAATAACCCTAGGATCATTCGCCAAGATGGAGCATTTCTACTATTTGGAATGAATCGTACTAAGACAGAGTGCGCTATTCTACCTGATAATATCCTATATAGTCCGAAGAAAATGCGAGTGCTTGTGATACCTGAAAAGAAAAGAAAGATATTAGAACAGTTGGAAGCTTTGGGAATTACACAGGCAACTCTGTTTCCCGAGGTCGACCATGTCTCACTACATATAAAGGACGCGTACTATATCAAAAACACAAAAGATGAAAACTAATACAAAAGGAATAAAAGCGAACCTTTACCCTCGCGCTCACGGTGTTAAAACCGTGGTCTGTCCCCAATTGTTCCAAGATGAAATTCAAGATTCAAGACCTGACCCCGAACTTCCGCGCACCTATTGCTCCTCTATTGATTGTCGATGTTGTCATTAGACTTAAATAAGGTATTTTCAGATCTAGAAAATAACTGGTACAAACCACCAGGTCTTGTTCTTTTGTTAGGCATTTGGTTTGCCATTACATTATCACTTGCTGGAATCTTCCAACCTAGTTATCTCGTTTACTTTCTTATATTAACTATTGGTGTTTTTCTAATTGTATTAATTTGGCATCACTTTACTGTACGACTTCCTAAGTTTCCTAAAAACAAATTAAGTTTCGTCGTTAGTATTCGATGTGAGAATGAATCAACAAAACAAAAAGTAAGAGAAGATTTTATAAAGACAATACAGGGGTTATTAATAAATGGGCCATCCGGGAAACTATTTCATTATGTGTCCGTCCCAGAAAGAATCAGTAGAAATCTAACAAATATAGAACAGGTCGGAGAATTTCAACATAAGACCAAAGCCAACTTTATTATATACGGAAGAGTAAGAGAGAGAGACGTAGGTGGTGGAAAAGAGGATTATTTTCTTGATTTAGATGGCTATGTCTCTCATGCGCCAATTAGTGAAAATGTTTCAAAAATATTTGGAGAGGAATTTGGTGAACTCCTTCCCAGAAAAGTCAGGATAGGGAAAGAAAAAGACATATATAAGTTCCAATTTACATCTGAATGGACACTTTATGTATCGAAATACATTATTGCGATCGCTTTAGCTCTATCAGGTATGTTAGAAAAAGCGCTGACATTGTTTAATGAATTAAATTCTGAGTTAAAAAACCTAATTCCCCCGAACAAACAATTAAAAAATGTAAAGGAAAGAGTGCCTCGCCATATATGCCAGATTCACTTAGCGTATTGCAGACATTTTCATGATCTGTGGAGGGAAAGTAAATCTGACGCATACATTGATAAACTAGAATATCATCTCGATGCTATACCAAATACGCTTCGCAAGAACGTAAATTATTATACTATCAAGGCAATATTTCATTTTATAAAAGATAGGGATACAAAAAAGAGTGAGATATACCTATTAAAAATCAAAGATCGATACGATGTATGGTATTTTAATTATGCTTTTATTAAGGCATATGATGGAAATTTAAAAATTGCAATCCATAATTATAGAAAAGCGATACAGATGTCACTTGATGCTTCTAAAATAATTGAAATAGAAGAATTTATTTATTGGGTAGTTACTAATGAAAAGGATAAATATCAACTATATTTTTGCTTAGGCTTTTATAATTGGAAAATTAAAAAAGACTTAGAACAAGCCCTGAATGATTTTAATTCTTTTTTAGAAAATATAAGAGATGGACAGTATAAAACTGAGAGTAAATTAGCAACGAATTGGATTAAGAATATTAAACAAGAAATTATTAAAAAGAAAAAATCTTCTTGACCGATAGGTTCCGTGTCGTTTTGTTTATACCCCTTATGCCTTGCCGAAATATTCAGAATCGATAGAAAAGAATAGGGGACAGACCACGGTTTTCTAGCTTTTTATCCCCCTCATGCCTTGCCTCAAAACTAATCAGTTATAGAGACATCTGCACACGACGTGCATATGAGCGGCTCCATGACAGGAAGTCATGTAGGCGCGTGCTCGTTATAAGGGATTATTTTTGAGGGCAGTCGCAGGACAAGGCATCGGGGCGCCGTCCTTCTTGGTTACTTCTTGTGGGGCGTGAACCGAGATGTGATAAATAAAGGTGATATTATGAGATAACCGGGAAGATACGGGAAGACGTGGGAAGTACTAGGACAGTTATTTACAATAAGGTTGCAATATATACAACAAATTACACCGACGCTTTTTTTAATTATCGGACTTGTATTTTTTAATTATTTGATAGAGGCGCTGTATTGTGATGTTGTGTTCTTTCGCGAGCTCAAATGAGTCAGTACCTGGTTCATTAAATTTGGAGAATATCTCACCGTCTCTTGTTTCATTGCTGGTGTGTTTTTTGAAGTAGATATATTGGCCGCCCCAATCAAGCCGTATTTTTTCAGCCAGCTCAAGCGCTATTTTAGCAGCCAGTTCAGTATCGATATTAAGACTATCTTGTAACAACACCTGAGCATATTCAGCAAGGTCATTCAGGGCATCGTCACCTTTGTCTTTATGGTGAGGAATAGGACATTTATCGCCAGTCGACATTTTCTCTTTTAGCCCATTGTTTGAGATGTTCAATTATTGAGTAAGCAGCCGCCTTTGGAAGGAGTTCCGGAGCTGAATATCCGTGGCCATTTGGATCTAGAGATTTGGTTTGTTTTTCAACATATGAACGCAAGCCTTTTTCACTTCGTACACGGACAACACCGGCGTCTGCCAGGCAAATCCAGATATGACGAATTAACCTGATTTGACCATCTGAGGCAGAACCGGTTTTTTTAACAGGCTCGCGTTTTTGAGGTTTTAATGGCCAGCCGCAAGCCCTTAAATGATCCAGGAATTTTCGGCGGCCATATTCATCCAGATCGGCAGCTGATCGTACACGGCAAACAGTGAAAAGGTGATCAATATATTGACTTTTATCACCAGCACGAATCCAGCCTAGTTCTTTGGCAGCGATATGGATCTTGGCCAACTCAGCCCTGCGACGATCTACTTGAAGTCCACAAGTCAAGATGACCACCTGTGTTTGGTAGCGCGAGCATGACTCGAACCTGCGACCTCTTGGTTATGAGCCAGGCGAGATACCAACTTCTCTATCGCGCGATAATTATTCATTACTTTCTTTCTCCAGCTTACGAATTCTAGATTTTATTGCTCGTTCAACGGTGCGCTGTAAGCCGGGAACATTTAGCGCACGTTTGCATTGGTCCAGATTAAATTCACGAACAGTGTGGATACGGGAATCGACATCTATGTGGCCAACCAGGTGGCCGTTATATGCTCCAGTAACAAAAGGATTTTCTTTTTTCATTAGTGTTGAAGATTAATCCTCGCCTGTTCTATGGCTGTATTGATCTGAATAAACATATTAGTATCTCCACCGGGCTTGTCTGGATGATATTGACTACGGAGACGTTTATAACTGTGTTCGGCTTCAGCAAGCGTAGCATCTGGTGCGAGGTTAAGAATAGATCGCCAATCATTTCGTCCATCTTCAATTGCAATAAATCCACGAAAAGCACGTTCCATCATATCGCTTGCTCCCCATCTCTCGATACCTCTGATGGCTTCAATTGTTTTTCTAATTGCCACGAAGTTTTCCCAAACTTTTCTGTATTTATCACAGGCAAAACACATGTCATTGCCTTTGTATTTGAAATAGACGGCGACACCAGAATCCTCTGGCTCGCGTTGATTGGCGTAAGGTAATCCATCTTGTCGGAGTGAGATGTCAGTGCTCAATATCGCATCCCCCTGGTTATGACAGCGCCCTCTCAGGCGTTCAATTTCGTCAAGGAGCTCGTCCCTTGACCGTGCAAAACCATTCTTGAACTTTGAATTTTCAACAGACCATTTATCAGTTCGCTTCCAGCCCTCAGGCCAGTACAATGGATATGCTTCAAGCATAATTTATACCAACCCTTTTGATTCTGCGATCCATGTCTCTGCTTTCCAGTGCCACAATCCGTTTGCTTCATGTTGTTCATCAGCATAAATAACTTTGTGTATTACAGACATTGCATAATGTAAATTGTCATCAATATAAGTATCACCATCTTCTTCTGGAAACATAGCAGCGCAAACAAGGCCACCGTTTTTTCTCCACCTAATGCTCATACCTCTTTCTCCTGTTCTGCTGGTGTGAAAATCAGTGGGTCACGACAGCATTATTTGATTCAATAAAGTCGTTAATTTTATTAGCTAGGTCATCCATTCCCCGGCATTTAATTGCATGCAGAAACCGCTTTGTCTTCTTACCTTTCTTTGTTTGCTCAATTCTTCGGCAAAATAACCACGCTTTAGTTACACAACTACCTTTACGTGTAATCATACATTTCTTCTTCCTGTTATATTTAGCAGGTCGGTTATCTATAAATGTGTCATCAACTTCTATTATAATTTCATTCCTCATTACCCTTTCTCCTGTTCTGGTGATAGCACTCCACACTTTTCAGAATATAGTAAGAATTTTTCTACCTTTTCTTTTTTGGCTTTAATTAAACGTGGGCTTCTTGCAAGCCCTAGTTCATCAAGCATTTCAATCAATGCCAAAACTTCATTAAATTCCTTGTTCATTCTTACCTTGTTTGGTTCTGTGTCTATATTGTCTTTATGCCACTCATTGACACCAAAACGTACCGCCTTACTAGTTGTTTGTGCCAGTTCGCAAGATTCTTCCATAAGAATAACCAGTAAAAGTTCTTGTCTAGTCATTTCCCTTCCCCTCCATGTATTTCAAGTCATTGACAGCATAATTCGCATCTTGCGCGGCCATGTAAAAAATAAAAGCGGACACGATTAGTATGAAAATGGTTAGCCTCATTCCGGATACTGATCCCATGTTTCGCCATCGATGGTGCGACCAGCTTTCTTTTTGCCTACGCGCTGAACTGTTGACTCTGCACCGACCATGAAAAAAGAATCAGGGGGTTCGTTATAATCGTGATGTTCAACGATTCCACCACGGCATATCCTTAGTGGGCCTTTATCGTTTACATTCGTGACTCCGCCGTACCATTCTCCCCATTGCTTAAAGAAAAAAGGAACGTCTGCAGCAACGCATTGATCGCGGAGTGATCGGAACCAGTCCGGGTGTGATGGTCTAGCACCTGGTCCTGATTCTCCACCGGCGACTACCCAATCTAATTTAGTTGAGTTACCAAAAGCGTGAATAAAACGGTTCCCAGCATCAAGCCAAGTAAGATCAATCGCACCGAGCAACGGCTCTGCGCTTATCCAGCGAACGGCTGCAGGTGTTTGAAGTAATAGCGGGATTCTTTCATCGGCGGTTTTTTGATCTTCTACTGAGACGCCGAGCCAGACGTTGGGATAAGGCGGTCCTGGCGGAATAAACTGTTCCATTCTTTTGTATGCTGAGAACATTGTCTCGGTTTCATGTATGTATGATTTTTCATCAACACATTCATAAAACTCTGGATCGTTTAAAAGTTCACACGCTCTGCTTGGTCGCTTGGTTAGTATCTGAAAGGTGTGTGAACATACATCGCGCATAACCGCAAATACAGAAGCAATAAACTCATCCGGCACATCCTCATGAAACAGGTCACTCATTGAATTTACAAAGACGCGGCGCGGGTATTTCCAATGCAGAGGCCGTTCTAATAATTCAGGAACAAGTTTTATTTTTCCTGTCCACACTGGCCCACCGTTGGATAGCTTAGTCAAGCCTTCATACGGTTGCCCCTTACCGTGGAACCGATGCGCTTGCTTCATTGCATAACAATTGGTGCAGCCATTACTGACCATTGAGCATCCTCGAACTGGGTTCCATGTGGTGTCTGTCCATTCGATTTTTGAATTACTGCTCATTTATTCACCATCTTGCGATCACTAACTGATTTCGATTGCAGGAAATGTTTAATGCCTGCGATAATGAGTTCTGATGCTTCTGGCTTTGTTCCCATTGAGATCAATTCTGACCGATAGTCCATCAAGGCCTTTTTTACGTGAGATACATCAAACACGTACCAGGTATCATCTGGCTCAAATGCAGTAGATAAGTTTTCAGTTGATTCGCGGATAATGTTGGCTTCATCTGAATGCTTATCTGTGATGTTTTTTATCACTGTCTTTTCTAACAACAAAACTTCAGCCATCACGTCTGCTAGTTTCTTACGGAGTCGTACAAGGCAGTCAGTGATTGCTCTGTTGCTCACAGATACAACTCCGTCAAATGTGCAATCGTTTTCTCTGCACGGGCTTTTGTTTCAGCATTCATTTCTGGCATGTAGCTTCTGATTAATTCAATATCCAACATGCGCAACTTTTGGACGTTAAAGTCTAGATATCTGTTTTGCATTTTTTGCAGAATGTCCCATTTGTAAA
This sequence comes from Planctomycetota bacterium, assembly GCA_019456245.1. Taxonomy (GTDB): domain Bacteria; phylum Planctomycetota; class Phycisphaerae; order Sedimentisphaerales; family Anaerohalosphaeraceae; genus VRUF01. The sequence goes on from VRUF01000003.1 coordinate 7,167, forward strand.
AATTCATGCGGCCTCGTTGCCCTCTTCTTCACCATCATTAAGAAAAGCGTCGACCAGTTTGTCGATGTCCGTGTCTGTCGTTTTGATCAGCACTTCATCTGATGTATTACTGATGGTGATGCCGATTTTTTTCAGTGCATCTGCGGACAGTTTTGAGACGGCCTTTTTATTGATGGACTCTTTGACATTGATCAGAACGCCACTCTCGTCATCATAGAGCTGTTTGATTTTGGCAAGCGTCTTTGCCAGGCTCGGAATATTCAGTTTGCCTTTACCTTTTTGCATGCCGACTTTGATGTTGTGAAATATCCTGGTCCTTGGTTTTTGAAATAATTGTGAGTTCTCTTCAATTGCTGCACTGAGACGTTCACATGTCTTACGGACGATGGACAGTTTCTGGATCAGTGCTGTGCGGTGTTTCATCTTCGCCGCGCGGACCTGTGATTCCAGTTTATTTACAATTTCCGTCAGCGCTTCCCTGGCCTCGGCATGTTCGTGTGTTAATTCTTCAATATCATCTATATTCATAATACCCTCACGTTTGTAATCTCAGCTGACCCTTTAGATCGGGCACAGCCACTTTTTTCATTCGGGCTATTTGTTTTAGCCCAGTCATTGAACGGCCATAAAGAAACTGGCACGTCTCGTTTAGCTCCTTATCATTTGCAGCAATAAAGTATCCAGTCCCTGGATGGCCACAGATATGCTGGCCTTCGTTACGCAGCTCGACGATGACTTCACGCAACTGACGTTCTGCACAGTGAGTTGATGGTCTATCGGTAATTTCATAAACGAGACGCCTGGCACGCACACCTCTGTGCTTGCCGATATGGTTCGACAACGCATTCAATACGGAATTTTTATTGATTTTTTTCACGCTGATCCTTTGGTGGCACCGAGTAATTCGATGACCTCTGTCGATTTATCAATCGTTATGGACTTCTCATCACAGAGAGGGCAAAGACCAGCGATAAGATTGTGATCAACCAGGCCACAGATCTCACAACGGCCTATGGTTCCACGTGGAGTGTTAGGATCTTCAGGCTGTTGCATGTGTTTCTCGCCAGGTGTCCAATGCGCGGCGTGAGCTACGGATGTTATTGCGCAGAGTTTGTGCAATGTCATCGTTTGACTCAGAAGCTAAATAAATATCTAGTGCTTCTTGAGCGCCGCGCACTGATTTTATTAATGATGTCTCGACGCCTGATATAACAGGATCGATTTCACTGGAAGGTTTCGCGCCAAGTTTTCTGGCGGTTGATTCAGATAATGAATAGAGATTACCTTGCTTCCTTGACCGCTCTTCTCGTTCAATACGATCCTGATTACGCAGGCGGCTGAGTATCTTCCAGACAATATTGATATCGATGTCGGTGGCATCTGCTATTTGGTCTGATGTCTTTGGCCCTGAAGTCAGAGACATTAAGATACTTTCTGTATTATTTTCTTTTTTCTGTGAAGTCGTATTTGTGATTAATTCTTTATTATTACTACGGAGACGATGCTGCTGATATTTATATAGATTGTTTTGCAAGAGAAAACGACCATCAGCCAGTTTTATGATTGACTTTAGTGCCTTCATTGATCCAAGAACAGAATGCATAGTGGCTATATCCGGTGCGAGTTGCGAGTGCTGATAAATATCTTTGGCGGTGAGGGCATAAGGGCGATAGCCCAGTATTTGTATGACCTCGTCATTGATAACTTGTTCTAATTCGCTATCCATTGCCGCCGACGTGCCTGTCCCTTGTTTTTGAATATGAATGATGATGTAGCCGTTCGACATACGAACCGTTTTTAAATACACAGTTATCACCTGGTTGTAGATCTCTTTCTATCTGCTCACGCTCCAGCCGTAATCGTTCACGATTGTCCGTTCGGATACGTATAAGGCGTTGTCCTGGTAACAGTGGCTGAAATCCATCGTCAGCCTTCTCTGGCCCTGGTGGTTTAAAGATAACGGCATTCAGTATTTCTTGTGGATATTGCAAGAATTTTTCAAATAGAATGCCGCGAGCGTGTAGATTGTTGGCCGTGAAGATTTCACCGCATTCGTGAATATAGTCGTCTGAATATTTCATCTAGACCTCCCGTGCGATTTCTGCTGTGACCTTCGGGCTGCCGATCTCCGCAGCCAGGTTCATGCACTTAATCACTGTGTTATTCACAATCAACGGGTAGTGCATCGAGATCGGGTGACTGTCACCACCGCGTGTCATCGTTAGTCGTTCACGTATGCCATCGAATGCCTTTTTATCGAAGACCTGATTTAGCTTTGCACCGACACGCTTGAACTTAAGCTCCAGATATTCTTCCAGTGCACCGTTCAATGGTTCAAGTGTTGCAACTTCACAGCGGCGGATGACTTCACGCGCCTCCCAGTTCATCCTTTCGTCCAGCTTGTCACGTAGTTCTAGCTGGCCAATGAGTATGATGGACAGTAATTTCCTGAAGCCGTCTTCCAGTTCCCAAAATCGTTTCAGATACTTGAGCGTTTTAACGTGAAGATCGTGCGCTTCTTCAATGATCAGGACGTGTGTATTGCCTGCTCGTGATGAACCAGTCAGTAATGTTTCAATCTTTCTGGCTTTTGCTTCCAGTGATCCATAAATGGATTCAGTCACACTGATGTCACGGATTATAGAATCACAGATAAGGCCAGCTGTTAGTCTTCCCTTGTCAATAATGCGAGGCTGTATTGGTATAATGTGATGCCCTTCTCTTTTAATACGATCAAGCAAATCACGACGCAACACCGTTTTACCTGCACCGGATTCGCCGACGATCGCAAGGAAGCCACCATGCTTTGATGTTTGCCACATGGCTTCACGGATGTAACGTTGCTCCGATGACAGGAACACATCGTCTTTGCTCTGGACATCGTCGATAAACGGGTCTTTAAATATATTAAAATGCTTTCTTGCGTTTTGTGATAGCATGTCGTTCTCCGGTATTTGTTTGTCAAATTCACTTGCTGGTGAAGCCTCGGTTAATGACCGGGGCTTTTTCTTTTTTCGTCGCTGCCCTTTTATCGCTGGTTTGGCATAACGAAATTTATCGTCAACGTCGTTGTCCCATATCACTTTGATCTCATCTTCAGGAACATCTTTAGAGCGCAGGAAATCTTCTGCCTGTCGTTGAATAGTTTCCTTTGGTGTTGTCAGTGGCCATACATTCCAGTTGAGAATGAGCGCCATTGCTGGGTGGGATAGCGGTCGACCATTTGTCTTTGGCCCAGTTTGCTTGATCGCGTTCGACAACTCCTTCTGCAAGATGTTGTGGTTTATGAGCACACCTTTTAAGTTCAGAGGCATAGGGGAAAAGCCGTCATCGATGAGCTGTGATACTGTGGGTAACATAATAATTGCTCCATCATTTAGTCAGGTTGATTTGATCTGCTTGTTGTGAATTTTCACCGCGTAACTCTGCAATAATTTGTTCAATGTTTTCTTCTGGTATTCCTTGCGGCCAGTTGTTACTGAAGATGTTGTATTCTTCTGTTGTTAATGCGCGGTCGAGGCTTGATCGAATTCGCCTTGCTGCTTCTACAATGCTCAATGGTTTTAATTCAACCTGGATCGGATTGGGCACATCAAGCTCAGTCCCTGGACGACGCATAAAAGCTGGCGGCACAACGTCCTTTAAATGTGAATGTGCATCGAGCCTGGTACTGAATGGTGGCACGTTGTTGCGTTTAGCCCGCTTGATCTGTTCCTCGTCCATGCCCGGATAGGCTGTTTTGTCGATCTCTTTTGCGGCCTTATCGACGATGGTGTCGGGCTTTGATTTGTACTCGTCGCCAATGACTGCTGCATTGAGTGGAAAACCTGCAAACTCATCGGCTTCGATCGGTTCAATCACAAAAACCTGCTCACCGTCTTTGTAATGATCGACATAGACCATTATCTGTTGCTCACCATAAACCAACGGCGATACGCGTACTGTTGCACGTGGATAAATATTCGGGATGCCTGCGAGGCTGTAATGTTTGGTGCGCTCGGCACAGGGGTGTTTAAAACTGATGGTCAGATCTGGTTTAACCTGGCGTTCTTTCACATCTGCAGATAACAGGTATTTACAGACTTCCATGTCAGGCAGGATGCGTAATTGTTCTTGCCGGATACGTTGCCAGATTGCATAGCGTGCACAAGGGGCTGACATATATTTACGCTTAAGCCTGGCATCATAATGTGGAATAGCGTCGGCGTTGTAGGCATTGGCCCATGCTTCGACAGCAGCATTCAATTCATCAACATTACGTACCGGCTCAAAACGCAGGCGGGATTCAAATTGACACTCGACCAGGTTGTTGCCTTCTTCAACACCGCCCTTGGCGCGTGGGTTCCCTGGTTGATGTTCTATTGCAGTGACATCGAGCGCACGCAATGCATTCTTGATTGCCTTCGCAGTGTTGGCAGAGCCTTTGTCCCACAATAAAATCTTTGGCACACCATGAAAAAGTCGACCCTCTCGCTGGCCCCAACAATAGAGGAGGAAATCATAAAGATTAACCTGGGTTTCACCACGAGACTGATAATACTTGACGCAGATTGAATGCGAATAGTGGTCAACAAGAACATAACGCCAGACTTTTAGATCGCCAAGGCGTTCTATATTTTCTGGTTTGTTTTTGTAGGCTTCATCATCACGGATGACGGCCTGACCACCTTCAGGCAGGTAGTAGATGAGACACAGCGAGGGATCGACTAAATGAACATGATTTGGATGTAGTGAACGCAACGACTGAACGGGGGTCGGTGCGGTTTGTTGTTTGAGTGAGAGTGCGTTATCTCTTAATAAAGTATTGATCCTTGCATTGCCGACTTTAAATTCATGACCATTCGCTGCAAGAATACTGCGCGCTGTCGTTGTGTGTAGCGTCGCCTTGCCATTCAGTCGCACGGCCATTTTCTTTGCTGTCGCCAGTTTGGTCAGTGCTTCAATGTCCTGACTGCTTTCACCTGCATCAGAACGGCGTTTACGCCCGGACGACCATCCGATCTTTTTAAGCTCTCGATAGATCCGCTGCGAATTCCAGCCGTAATGGGTTGCAATACTCTTAATCAGATCGCCTGCTTCGCCGTGTCTGGCATTGTCGAGTTTCAAGGCAAGATCACGCATGGCATCTTGAATGGGGAAGCTTGCTGGAGGATCGAGTGGCATTATTGTTTATCATTCTTTTTACTGATTTCTATCTCAGCCGCAACGATATTGCCTTCACCGAATATCTCATGCATATCAAGCAATGGCCTTGCTTCATGTTTATAGCCACTGAATACCTCGTTACAGTCCTGGGAGACAAGATTCGTTTTTATGAAAATCTGATCGACACTGTCCCAGTAAACACAGGCCATTGCCTTTATCGCTGCATCAACATCGCCATCACCGAAATCTTCGTTCAGGATGCTGTCGCGTAGTGTGTCCATCCGTTCCAGGTTGTTTAATATTTCTGCTGAGACTTCGGTGATTTCCATGCATATATTGAATGCCTGTGGGTGCCAGTCATCGGTCTTCGTTTCGAGGTGGTGAATGTGTTTATCCAGCTGATCAATCTTTGTGTTTTTGCGGTGCAGTTGTTTTTCGTGGACTTCTTCCTGTTGCTTGTTTTTTTGTTTTTCTTTGCGGAGGGCGGCGCGGAGTTCTGATCGTGTCATTCTAGCGATATCGTCCATCGATAATCCGGCGAGGGTCCCTCCATCAGCGAGCTCCTCAAGATCTTCATCACCCTCAGTCATCAATTCAAGTAACTTGGATTTTTCCAAAACGATCGCCAGCGATCGTTTTGAACCTTTTGAGAATTTCACAGCGGCTCGCATGATACGGCGTGCCGTGTTCGGGTTGATGCCAATACGTTCAGACAATACTTCCTGAAATTCGCCGTGTGGCAGATGTTCTTTAAGGCGGATAATTTCACGTCCAGCCATTAATAGAGACTCGGCAGAGCTGGCCAGATAGATCTGTGTTTTAGAGATGGATTTCACCAGCTCGAATGGGGTGCCATCACCATATTCAAGTTCGAGAAAGTGCAGGCGGCGGTTCAGTTCGTCGGCATCTTTTGTGCCTTGTTCGATTAAATCTTGACTTCCCTTGGCATTACTTCCTTTCTGATTATTTCCTTTTTGGGCCATAGCAATTCCCCTGTTGTTATCTAATGTGGGTGTTTGGTGAATCTTTCCTTTGTTTCATCTAATTTACGCTGGCCTTTGTCTAGTTCGGTGAGCATGGCAGTTGCGATCTGTGGGATGCGCGGTGACAGACGCCAGCGTGATGATTCCGGGATTTCTTCTGCAACACCGGCCAGTCTCAAGTTGGCCAGTATGCGTGTCATTCGATGTGCCGCCAGATTTAAGGACTTACCGATTTCTGATGGTTTCAGGCCATTGACTTCATGGCCGCCTAGATGGATCAGGACCTGCAGTGCTTCCTGTACCTGGCGTGATTCGTATTTATTCTGGTCGCTCATGCGGCCTTCGACTTATATAGGCCAGGCCAGATTTTATTAATCGGCTTGCCGATTATTCCTGATATTTCTTTGGCGATGCGACGGCTGACCGTCGTCCCATGTACGACTTTGAATACCGTTGCTGGCGTGACGTTCATCTTAATGGCCAGCTTTTTCTGGGTGGTTCCAGCTTTACTAATTTCCGCTTTTATATCCGCAGGATGCATATTGTTCTATACTCGGCTGAATAATAACGGTAATTAGACGCCAATATGGGCGGTATGTCAACGCCTTCGTAGGCGTTATTTTAGGAGAGGTGTTTGGAAGAAGAGCCAAAACCCGGCACAGTGAAGACTGGTCGCCGTCTTTCAGTATTTCGCAAACATTTAAAGCTAAACCAAAAGCAGGCCGCCCAGGAATTCGATGTAGGGGTTAGAACTTGGCAAAGGTTTGAGGCAGATGAGCGTGTGCCAAATTCAGAATTATTAATGTCGCTCGCAGAGGCAGGCCTTAGTTTAAACTGGCTTATGACCGGTGAGCCTCCTATGCTTATCGATCATATTAGAGAATCATCCACCGAATATACCAAGGAGGGGGCATTATCCAGGGAAGAGAGAATTGTTATTGATAATTTTCGTGCCCTCTCAGAAACGAATCGTGCCCATGCGAAAGCACTATTTAATGCGATGGCGTCAAAAGATGTGAAGAAGGACAAGACAGGGTGACACGTTGGAGGTAAATATGAGTCTAGTAAAATGCAAAGAATGCAAGACTGAAGTTAGCAATAAAGCCATAACATGTCCAAACTGTGGAATAGATAAACCAGGCAAAAAGAACGCCAGTGCGGGTTGGCTGCTATTTTTTTTCTTTTTAATAGCTTTCATAATTTTACCTTTAACAGCAGACAAGAACCGCCCTATCGCAAAACAGCAATCACCGGACGACAGAAACATCAGGGCGTTCCAGCAGTCCGGTTATTTTAAAGACGGTTTAAGGAACAGAATCTTTAGCGTCAAGATGACTGGTGAAGTAAATGAGTCAGAGGTTTTATCATTTGCCAGGGACAGGCCAAACACAAAGGGGCAGATCACTGCTGTTTATTTTTATCCTAAGGGTAGTGCGATACCGGCTGATGGCATCACAATGGCAGGATCGGTATTTCGCGCAAATGATATGCTCTATGAAATGGCCGGACTCAGTAAATGGCGTTATGCATACATGAAGAATCTTAATGGTTCAGAGACTTTTATTGATTGTATAGACAAGCCAACGCACGATCTCTGTCGTAGAAAATAATTAATCCAAAAGCGATCCAAGGATCGCTTTTGGTCTGCCCACAGAAATCCCATCTGTCAAAGTCACACATAAAAATCAAGTGACACAGCAGTTACAATATAAATATCATATAGTTATCCGATAAGTATCATCTGTAAAAGTCCCACATAGATTCATCCCTGCCCACATAAATACCATTCCAAGTTCAAAACGATCGCCAGCGATCGATTTGGAACTCATGCACTATTTAAAACATTGTTTTAACTGTTGTTGTTAATTAATACTAAAACGCTTTAACAGAAAACAAACCCTTTCTCCGCCATGCTGCGCGCATGGATCTTCTATTTAAGCAATATGCCGTTCCCTGGATCACTAATCCAGCTATTGAAGGCGACTTTAGCAACGATGCCAGCGATCGTGGTGGTCCCACGAGATTCGGTATAAGTCTGCGCTATCTGAGGAATGTCCCTGACCATGATGGCAATGGTTTCCTCGATGGTGACATTGATGAGGATGGTGACGTTGATATTGATGACATCAGGGCGTTAAAACCTGGTGATGCAATCGAACGCTATCACAAAGATTTCTGGCTGACCGGAAAATGTAACGAGATGCCACCTGGTGTTGGCCTGTGTTTATTTGATGGTCTGGTACAGCATCGACCAAAAACAGCAAAGATGCTTTTACAGAGAGCACTACGTGTATCTGCCGACGGCTATATCGGCCCAATTACAATAGCAGCTGCACAAAATGTAACATCCATATCGATCTTTGATGATTTCCTGCCGAATTATTTGTCATATCGCTCACAGTTTTATCACGATCTTGTCCTGCTGGATTCATCACAGGCTAAATATATTCGTGGGTGGTTCGTTCGGATGTTCCTGCTGCAAAATTATATTTTCAGGTATGCCGACTGATGTACCAGTACAAGGCAAAACTTATCAGAGTTATTGATGGCGACACCGTCGATCTGAAAGTTGATCTCGGTTTTAAGGTCTTCGTGGAAATTCGCTTTCGTTTAAACGGCATTGATACTCCGGAGACAAGGGGCGATGAAAAAGAAGCCGGTCTCGCAGCAAAAAAGTTTTTGATCGAAGCACTCGGTGATAGAGACATTAAGGTTGCATCTGAGAAGACTGGAAAGTTCGGGCGATGGCTCGGAACGTTATTCGTGGCCGGTAGCGATATCAATGAGCTGATGATCAACCAAGGCCACGCAGTCCCTTACAACGGAGGAAAAAAATCATGAAGCGAATATTTATTTTGTTGTTGCTTGTTATCTTATCAAGCGGTTGTGCCAGTCAGTTATATGGCGTGTCCCATTATGAATTAAACAAGGATGGCACCTTCATCGTTAAGAGTGGTAAAGAGACCGGCAGTGTAGAAGCTGTGATGTCTCGCAAAGGCGAAGACCAGTTTGTTTATTTTAAAGCGACAGATGTCCGTGCATTTGAAGGCCAGAAGATTGGTGCTGAAGTTGCCAGTGAAGTCACCAAAGCAGTACGAGAGGTATTGCCACAGATCGTTAGCCAGGCAGTTAGAGCAGCGCTCGGCACAAAAGCGCTCGAAAGCCTTGGGGGAGCGCTGACATCCGGGGCTGCAGAGGGGCTGCTTGACTAATGAAAATACTGGGCATCAATGGCGTCGGTACGCATGGTTCTGACACCACTGACGTCCTGTTGCACGAGCTCGCCAAGCTTGGTCACGAAACGATTGATGCCAATTATCGAACGACACGCTTATTTCGATTCCAGACTTATGATAGAGGCAGGCAGTTCGAGGATGCACTCTTTATCGCCAATAATTACTGGGAGCCAGATTGCGCAGTCATCGCACATTCACGCGGGGGACTTGTATTGTGGCGTATGTTGGAGATTGGTTTTCATTTCTCTACTATTTTTTTGTTCCGCCCTGCAATCAATAAAGATTTTATCTTGCCTTTACACCAGGTTTATATGAATTGCATCTATCGCCCGGACGATCGCGCCATCAAATGGGCAAGTCGTTTGCCGTTTAACGATTTTGGAAATGCCGGAAGGTTCGGAATTGATGATGATCGAGTAATCAACATTCGTGCTGATCGTTATCTGAATTCTGAATTCTGGAAGCACAGTGATGATTTCATGTATCCACAGGTTGCAAAGTGGGCAACATTCATTGATGGCAGGATGAAAACGTTGCAATGAAAGAGCTCTATTATGAATTGATGGTTTATGCAGCACTGGTTTCTGGATATCCGATGCCGGACGTATTGCCTGACGTGTATTTCGTCGAGCAGGAATTTTTCAACGAGACTATTTGTCAAGGAATAAAGAAATGTTCAATTGTCGGCTGGTACATTGATCAATCTGATGCTGAGAAATATAAAGAAGTTAAACATCAAGATGTCTATATCAATAACATAGGTCATCAGTTCTCAACGGAATTCACAAATTCAGTTATCGTCCATGAATTTGTTCACTTCAATCAAGATTTGGCAGGGCTGATGAAGAGAAATCCAGAATATAGTGATGAATTCAGACTTGAATACAAAGCCTATTACGTACAAAACAAGTATCTCAAGAAGAATCGTGCAGCAGTGCAGTCATGCCCCAACTTTGCAATGTGCGTGTCCGTGAGGGGGGGGGTGTTTCAATGAACGAGGAGAAAGCATGAATCTGATTTCAATTGCGATGGTCATCGTCGCCGCAACCGGTTTACTTGGGACGTTCGTCTGGTATCTAAGTTCAGTGAGCAGACGAAATGTTTGCGAACGATTTGATGCATTAGAAAAGCAGATCGATGAAGCCAAGGTTATCGCCAACACTGTTCGCACTGAGATGTACGCAGAATTTGTCCGGCACACTCATTACGACAAGGCAATCGAGGCAGTGAACGAGAACATCAAGGGTGTCTACGACATTATCGGTGCGCTTTCAAAGGATCTTAATCAACTCATTGGTGAATTCAGGGCGAGTCAAGACAAATGAGTAACCTTGAGTTACAAAGAAACAGGTTAAGACGGCTGCGCGTCTTACAAATTCTTTACAGCGACAGACCTGAGATGATCGGCGAAGGCATGATCTTCCAGTTACTCAGGCAAGATGCAGATTTAGATCCGACACAAGATGGCGTACGACGGTCGCTGGATTATCTTGAGCAGCGCGGCTACGTTCAAATCACTAACAAAGACAGCAAGATATGGATTGCAAAGATCACAGCTGACGGTGTCGATTATCTCGAAGGTCCCGATCCTGGTGTCCAGGGGATGGCACACCCTTCTGAGTTTATGCGATAGCAGGCCGCACCGATGCCAAAGCGATCCGCTGTCTCCGAACTCCCTACAGATATGAAAGCCTGGCTAGACCAGGAACTCATCAAACGTGGTTTCTCTGGTTATCAGGAACTTGAAGCGCTGCTGACAGATAAAGGCTACAAGATCGGCAAGTCCAGCATTCATCGTTACGGTGAAAGACTCGAACAACAGGTACGGAACATCAAGGCGTCACGGGAAAGTGCCAAGGCGCTTGCCGAGGCCGCCGGTGATGATGAGGATGCCGTTGGCCAGGCACTGGTCGCCATGATTCAGGAAAAGTTTATGAATCTATTAATGGGTCTTGAAGATGCAAAAGTAAACCCGATGGCCATCTCGCGAGTAGCGCGAGCAATGAAAGATCTGTCGAAAGCATCACTGGGCCAAAAGCGCTGGGCCGATGAAGTAAAACAAAAAGCAAAAACTGCTGCCAGTGCTATCAAGAAGACAGCGAAAAAAGGTGGTCTGTCGGATGAACTCATTAAGGAAATTGAAGAGGAGGTGCTTGGCATAGTTCGATGAATGAGAATACAGACAGTTATTTTCTGAAGTATCAGCTTGACTGGATACGCGATCAGCGCCGTTTCAAGATATGGGAGAAGTCACGACGCATTGGTGCAACCTACGCCCAAAGTTATGAAGATGTTGTCGATGCATCCAGACAAAATAATCCTATAGATATCTGGTTCACCTCTGCTGATCTTTCAGCCGCACAGGAATATATTCGTTACTGTGAGCAGTGGACAAAGTTGTTCAAACATGCAGCTCATGATCTCGGTGAGATCATTATTGATAGTGACAATGACATCAGGGCACTGGCGATTGAATTTGCAAACGGTAAGCGAATTCATGCACTGTCATCGAACCCGAAGGCATTTCGCTCGAAAGGCGGCAAACTAGTCATTGATGAATATGCATATCATGGTGATGCTGAGTCCTTATGGAAGGCAGCATTGCCAATTATCACATGGGGTTTTCCGGTCCGCATTCTGAGCACGTATAACGGTAAAGGTAATCGTTATTACCGAATGGTCAGTGATGCGAGGAAAGGCAATCGCTGGTCACTACATTCAACCACGATTGAAGATGCAGTGGATGCTGGTCTCGCTGAGAAGATTATCGGGCAAAGCATCATCGGTCGCGTCAGCGAGAGCAATACAAAACCAGAACTGGAAGCATTACTTGAACAAATCAGCAAGGAAGGTGATGACATTGCGCTTCGCGTATTGAGTGGTCGCATCGAACAGGCTTTGGCCAAGGGTGAAGACGCCAGGCACATTAAACAGTCTTTAATCCATCTGCAATTGAATGCTGCAGATCGCCAGGCGTGGCTGGATGAACAAAAAGATGCCTGTGGTGATGAAGAAACCTGGCAGCAAGAGTATATGTGTCAGCCAGTCGATGAAGCGACGGCATGGTTGACCTGGGATCTCATCACGGGTGTCGAACATGAAGATGCAGGAAAACCAGAACTCTACCAGGGCGGTGATTGTTATGCCGGGATTGATATTGGTCGACGTAATGATCTGTTCGTTATCGAAGTCGATGAATTGGTTGGCGACACATTGTGGACCCGTGAGGTCGTGCGCATGAAGAATGCCAGCTTCGCTGCACAGGATGCAGAGCTGGATCGGGTGTTCGGTCAATATAACATTCGACGTGCCTGTATGGATCAAACAGGCATGGGTGAAAAGCCGGTCGAAGATGCCAAGCGACGACATGGGGAATATAAAGTTGAAGGTATTATTTTTAGTGGGCCGGTCAAACAACACCTGGCAACGATCATAAAACAAAAATACGAAGATAAACTTTTACGTACTCCCGTTGAGCGTGCCTATCGTGAATCACATCATGCCGTGAGGAAGATGACAACGGTTGCTGGAAATCCGCGTTTTGATGCTGACCATACCGAGGCCGGGCATGCAGATGAATTCTGGGCACATTCTCTGGCCTTACATGCTGCTGAAGATGTCGTGCAACCCGCAGCAGGCGTTTCAGTTGAGTCAGATGATGATGTTTATCTTCCTGATGCGATGCGTAACAGGCGACGGCTGAACATGGGCAATCGTCTGTCGAATGCCGGAAGGGGTCATTTTTAGAAATGCGCCGTGTTGCGATTTTCAAGAAATTAACGGGCAACCATAGGCGTCTCGACTTTATAAAGCTTTATAAAGCGGTTTATGGCGGCGAGAAGGTAAATATATGAATGGGATTAATGTAAGTTTATTGCAAAATTTACCGGTGGTCGGGAAATACTTTGAGAGCGACACTGAACAGACCACCGAATTTCGTGAAGCGTTCGGAGTCACGATTGATGATGATGAAAGTGAATGGCGATCACTGACTGGGGACAGTAACCGGGATTTGTCACCGCTCACACAAAGACGCATGCAGGAAATGGCAGTGTATTTATGGGAGGCCAACCTGGTCGCAAACCGGCTGATTGAATTACCACTCGCCTACATGCTCGCCGAAGGTGTATCAATTGAAGTGGACGATGAAGATGCACGTAAATGGCTGAATGCCTTCTGGAAGGATCCGATCAATTGCATGGACATCAAACTCGAAAAGAAGGTACGTGAGTTGGCGCTGTATGGAGAACAGTGTTGGCCTACATTTGTGAATGATGAAAACGGCCATGTGCGCTTGGGTTATCTCGATCCCTCTATGATAGAAACGGTCATTACTGATCCTGATAACAAAGATCAGGTCATCGGCATAAAGACCGTACATGATAAAGAAATGAAGAACCGGTTTTACCGGGTGAACATCAACGGGCCAGAATCTGTCTTCACTGAACGTACACAAAAACTGCGTGAAGGATACGCAGATGGTAATTGTTTCTATTTTACTATCAATGCGCTTTCAAATGGTCGACGTGGACGATCTGATCTGTTAGCGCAAGCTGATTGGCTGGATGCCTATGATCAATTCCTGTTTGGTGAGACTGATCGGGTTAATTTCCTGCGTGCGTTTATGTGGGATGTCACCATGAAAGGCGCAACGCCAGACCAAGTCGAAGCACGGGCCAAAGAGATAAAGCCACCGAACCCTGGCTCAGTCCGCGTTCACAATGATTCGGAAGTGTGGAAGGCTGAGACCCCTGCATTAAACGCAGCTGACACTTCAGAGATTGCCAGGGTTTTTCGTAACCATGTACTCGGTGGTGGCACCGTTCCGGAGCACTGGTTCGGCGGCGGCGGTGATGTCAACAGGGCCACAGGTGAGAGTATGGGTGAGCCGACCTTCAAAATATTTTCTATGCGTCAGCGTACGCTCAAACATATTCTCGAAGAGGTCGCCAAGTTTGTAATCAACTCACGGCTTGAAGCCAACAATAAAGATTTAATTGATCCGGCTGATCCTGATCCTGATCTATTACCTCGCGTTGTCTTCCCTGAAATGACAGCGAAAGATACGACAAAATATGCAGCCGCATTAGGACAGGTGGTGATGGCATGTGTTGCTGCGATCAATGCAGGTATCTTATCAGAACTGACTGCAGTAATGATTATCAGCACTATTGCCGCTGCACTCGGAATTGAGTTTGACGCAGATGAAGAACTCAAGAAGGCAAAGAGTGCTGCGGATGACAAACTTGAAGATGATGTACTGGAAGATCCGGCTGATGTTGATGAGGGAGACGAAACAAATGCCGAATAAGGTCAGTCAACTGCCTTTATCGGGTAGTTATACGGTTGAGCAGGCACTGAACGTCGCGCTGAACAGAGGGCTCCAGGAAGTGATTATCATCGGGTTCGACAAAGAAGGAGATGAGTTTTGTGTATCCAGCAAGATGCTGCGTCGTGATGCCAACTGGTTAATCGACTGTGCAAAAGAACATAACATGTACGGTAATTAATCAATGGCGACCGACAAACAACGAACCAAGAAATTTCGCGCCGAACGAACTCAGCAGTTGCGCAGACGAACACGTATACAACGCGACACGCTGAAAGAACTGGATAGATTGTTAAATGAAGGACTGGATCGTGCCCGTCTGACACTGGCTACAGCACCGACGGACTGGGAGCAATTCTTTCTGCCACAAATGCAACAGCAAATTAGCCAGGCATTAAATGAGATCGGTACTACCGCCTCCGGTGTCCTGTCGGGTAGCGCAAACAAAGCGTGGGCAGCAGGCATTGATTTGATTGAACAACCACTGGCAGCAGGTGGTGTTCGTCTTGCCGGGTTGCTGCCTGAGATTAATACCGGACAGTTACAGGCCATGCGTGCGTTTATGACTGAGCGCATACGTGATGTGACACTGACCGCTGCAAATGCAATCAATAGTGAGCTTGGACTGGTTGCCATTGGTGCACAAAGCCAGGGCAATGCGATTACAAATATTACAACACTGTTGCGAGAAAAGAGCCGTCGCCGTGCGATCACGATCGTACGAACTGAACTTGGCCGGACATATTCTGTAGCAGCTGATCAACGTCTTCAACAGGCCAGTGAATTATTGCCGCAACTGCAAAAGGAATGGCGACGCTCTGGAAAATTACATGAACGTCCGCACCATCGAATCATTAACGGTCAGATCCGCGACGTTGATAAGAAGTTCACGCTCGGCAATGGCGTCGAGTTACGGTTTCCGAGGGACCCCAGGGCCTCGGCTGCTGAGACGATCAACTGCGGCTGTGAGTCATTGCCATTCATGGAAGAGTGGGATGTTACCGGCGTCGCACTGGCTGCATAGGAAGAATGGAAAAGAATTATATATTGAAGTTTTACAACACCGTCACACAAGGTGGCGATTAAACACGAGGTGACTGAGTTATGAGCAAACTATTTTTACAAATGAAGACGGCCTTTTTATTAATCACGTTAGCGATGGTGTTTTCTTTGCCAACATTTGCCGGACCGATGTCTGACTATCTTGAAAACGAGATCATAGATTACTGGTTTCAAAATACGGTTGGGGCTTCGAAGCCTGCGACATTATATTTTGGTCTCTCCACTGCGGCCTGTTCAGATACAGGTTTCGGCACGGAAGTTACAGGCGGCAGTTATGCCCGTGTCACGGTAACAGCCAATGCAACAAACTTTCCTGGTCCCACAACCAATGATGGAACCATTGATAATGCCTCCGCGATTACTTTTCCGGCACCTACAGCTAACTGGGGATTGGTGACTCACTGGTTTATAGCTGATGCTGTGAGCGCGGGGAATCTTTTGTGGTGTCAGGCGCTAACGACATCGAAGACTATTAACAATGGTGATGCAGCACCGTCATTCGGTGCTAGTGCGATGTCGGTGCAAGTAGACAACTGATCGCACACCAGATTGGTACTGATTAGTAAATTGAATCATGACCGCTGAACGCCAGTCACCGGACGTTGAGCTCGGCGAGTCTGGACTGACCGCTAGTGCGGTGACTGATCATGATGCTGATCCTGATTCGGATTCCAGCGTTACGGCTGCGACAGGCAACAATGTCAACACGGAATATTATGTAAGTTTCCCGACGCCAACGGGTAATCCGACGGTCGGCGCAGGACTGCAGGAATTTCGTGCGGGTGTAATAGAGTTTGATTCCGGGCAGACGGGGACACCTGATGCCAGGATAGAATTATGGGAAAACGGCACTCTAATTCGAGCAGGCTCTAATACGAATGTTACATCTTTCGCAGTACTTTCATTCCCCTGGAACGCCAACGAGCTTTCAAATGCTGATGGTTCCCTGGTTGAACTCAAAGTTATCGGCACGAAGACTGGCGGCTCACCATCTGCCAGGAATACCGTCAACATTGGCCAGATCGAATGGAATGTTGAATACAGTGGAGCAGCGGCTGCGCTCGAAGGTGATGCCGTTACGGTCGCATCTGCCAGCGGAGATCTGACAACACAGATTAAACTGGCCGGGGCCGCTCAAGCAACGATGACAGCTAACGGTGATCTGACGACGGGAATTCCACTTACAGGAAATGCACAGGCTGTTGTCAGTGCCTCCGGCGTATTGACTACCGGTATCCCTATGCTTGGTGCGGCAATAGTAGTCGCCAACGCGTCCGGCGATCTTGATACAGCGATTCAATTAAGCGGCAATGCCCTTGCGCAAGCGGTGGCCGCAGGCGATCTGAGTACTGGCGATACGGCGCTTGAAGGGTCTGCAGTCTCACAAGTCTCTGCCAGTGGCGCACTGACAACACAGATCAACCTCACCGGATCGGCTGCTGTTGTGACTTCTGCCAATGGTGCACTCACCACACTCATTCGTCTTGATGGCCATGCGCTCGCAAATGCTTTGGCCAGTGCTTCCTTAGACAGTGCAATCTTGCTAGGAGGCGATGCTGTAAACCTGGCAGATGCTTCTGCTGATCTGACGGTACAGATCCAGTTGGCTGGGAGCGCCCTGGTTGAGGCGGCTGCCAACGCTGACTTGACGACCGGGATCAATCTATCAGGCGCGGCGGTTGGCCAGTCCAACGCGGTCGCAGAACTGACCACGCCTGTGCAGCTAGAAGGCGCGGCCATAGCCGTTACTGCGGCTGCTGGAAATCTAA
>VRUF01000003.1:24700-42406 GCA_019456245.1 Planctomycetota bacterium
AAACTATCGGGTGCTGCTGTCGCAGTCAGTTCAGGCGATGGCAGTCTCACTACAGCGATCAATTTATCTGGTGCGGCATTGGCACAGGCAATTGCTCAGGGTGGATTAACGACCATGATCAAGCTTGAGGGCGATGCCATTGCACAGGTGATCGGATCGGGCACGCTGGGTGATTACATCCCACTGACACCGTCTGACGATTTCACATTAACACTATCCGAAGACAGAGATTTCGATATGAACGAAATACGATCCTTCGCTTTACCACTTGAAGATCGAACATTGAGGTTGTGACCATGAAAGCCTGGAAGACAGATAGAGATGGCAGCTATATTGAAATGATAGTCGGCGAACGTAAAGACTATGCCTTTGATGCAGTAGACATTCTGAACGGTCAAACTATCGCAACTACTGAATTAACCCTTGATCCGAACATTACACAGTTTGGCGCAACCCAGATTGTAGGAACTGTAATTACATTTGTCCTGGTCGCAGGCGCGGCTGGCGTGCACCCATGCAACCTGAAGACAACCGGCAACGTATCACTGATCGATTTTTTCGAGTTCAGGGTCAAAGTCACCGCTATCTAAGACACATCCAATACGGCATTGATTGCTGTGCCGTTATCTGCTGTTTTACCTACAATTGTCAATTAATACTAAAACGTTTTAACGGACTTCTTTATTCATTCGTCTTATTGTCGGCATCTATGACCAGTACATTGCCTAAATAATCAATCCATGAGGTGACATCGTGAAGAAAGATGACGACAAAAAGAAAGCTGAAGATCTCAAGAAACAGGAAGTTGAAGACGAAGAAAAAGGAATGACAAGAGCAGAAGCCGTAAAACTTGTTAAACGTGAGGTTGTCGTTCTGGATGAAAAGGGAAAGCCAAAACTGGATAAGAATGATGAAGCCATGACCAAAATGGTTGATATCAGGGAAAGTGAAGTGCTGGACTACAAGGATTATGGTGATTATGTAGTCGTTGTCACTAAAGACGGGCAAAAATTCAGTAACAAGAAAGACTGATCATCGGTATGAATAGAATTGCAAAACAAGGCATCGAAGGCGCTCAAGCCATCCGTGAGGCTCAAGCCACCGCCTTCCGTGATGTCATTCGCCTAATCACAGACGCACTCCGTCAGGCACTTAGCCAGCCAGACGATCATTATCTTGATGTCGCTGCCATTTACCCCGACCGGATTGTTGTTGCCCAGGATGGCCGCCTGTGGTCCTACCCTTACACCCTAACAGATGACAACGTGGTGCAGTTTGGCACGGCTCATGAAGTGGTGCTGGATCATAAACCTGTTGGCGTGATGCGAGAGGCCAACGGTGCATTCGTTGAAGCCAAGGATGAAAAAGGTTTGCAATGGTTGATCCGCGTCGTTAGTTCCGGACTTTCAGCCAATAAAAATTATTACCCAGATAGCGTGCTGCGTGAAGCCGTACCTTTGTTCAATAATGTTCGCGTGTTTGCCAAGTCGGATGCTGAACATTTGAAAGGCCAGGGCAAAGACATCAACAAGCTCATTGGCAAACTTAGCGAACCAAAATTTATTGAAGGCATAAAAGCAGACACTGGCCAGATTCAGGCCAAACTCGATATATTAAAAACCTCTGATGGTATTGCTGAGAAAATCTATGAAGCATTCAATCGTGGGATGTCTGATCTGTTTGGGTTTTCCATTGATGCCACTGGCTTATCTAAAATTATGAAACGTGGCAGGCAATCCGTCCGCGAGGCTCAAAAATTTATTAGTGTCAGCTCGGTTGATTTAATCATCGAGGCCGGAGCTGGTGGACAAATTATCAACTTAATTGAAGCGTTAAATGAAGACGAGGATACAGACATGGGATTACGTGACCGAATGATTGAAGCAATCAAGAAAGCCAACGATGGTAAGTTACCTGAAGGCCTTGACATCGAAGATGATGAGAAACTGGAAACGGCTTATCGTGAAGCATTGGGAAGTGACAATGGTGATGACAATAGCGATGCTGAGAATGATAACGGTCTCGATGAAGGGGCTGTAAGCAAAGTGGTTGATGACAGGATAAAAGGCCTTGAGACACGCACTGTCATGCGTGAGGCCATTGCCGGTGCCAAACTACCGGACGCATCGAAAAAGCGTCTGCGTCAGCATTTTGACGATCTTGAGAATTTTACCGAGGCACAGGTTGAAGAGATGATCAAGGGTGAACGTGAATACCTGGCCAGCCTGAGTCAGAGTGGCAGGATTGAAGGACTGGGTGAAGAAGGTTTTGCGGAGAGCGTTGAAGACCGTTCTGAAAAGGTCCAGAAGATGATCGATGCCCTGTTCGATCCAGATGACCGTAGTGTCACATCACTGAAAGAATGTTATATCGATATTACCGGCGACAAACGTGTTGGTGGCCAGCTCAGGGATTGCAACACATCACGGCTACGTGAGGCAGTGGGTGGAGACTTCCGTGAATCACTGGATTCTACGTCCTGGGCGCAGGTGCTGGGCGACTCCATTACACGTCGCATGTTGGCTGACTACGCCGTGCCGAATTCACGTTATGATATCTGGCGCGACCTGGCAAATGTTGTGCCTGTTAGTGATTTTCGCTCACAGAAACGTACACGAGTTGGCGGTTATGGTGACTTGCCTGCCGTTGCACAAGGTGCGCCGTACGCATCGCTAACATCGCCAACTGATGAAGAGGCCAGCTACGCGGTGACCAAGCGTGGTGGTACCGAGGATGTCACGCTTGAGATGATCAAGAATGATGACGTTGGCAGTATCCAACGCATCCCGACCAGGTTATCACGATCAGCGCGCCGTACGCTTGCCAAATTTGTGCTGGACTTCCTAAAGGACAATCCAAACATCTATGATGGTGTTGCCCTGTTCCATGCCAGCCACAACAACCTGCAGACGGCTGCATTAGACGCTGCTGCGTTAGAGGTACAACGTCTGGCGATGTTACAGCAGACTGAGATGGATTCTGCTGACAGGATCGGTATTCCGCCAATGCATCTGTGGGGGTCCACAAATCTAGAAGAGACAATGTTTGATTTGTTTCGCCGTACGACCAACAACGACACGGACTTCATTGAATCACTGCAGATGGTGGTTCATGCCGTATGGTACTGGCAGGATGCCAACGACTGGTGCACGTCTGCTGACAAGCTTGATATTCCAACCATCGAGGTCGGTTTCCTGGATGGCCAGGAAGAGCCTGAACTCTTTGTGCAGGACAATCCAACGGTGGGCTCATTGTTCACCAACGACAAGATCACATACAAGATCCGGCACATCTACAGCGGTGATGTCATGGAGTATCGCGGCCTGACCAAGAACGTTGTTGCATAGGCCTGATTAGCGCGTAAGTAAAAGACTACTGGGCGAAATGGCCGGGGGATTGAGGCAAAGCATAACGAACCCGGCCAACGATAAGATGAAAGAATTTGATATTTAAAGAACATAACTATTTAACACTATATGAGGAAACGAAAGTGAAAATATTAACATCATTTTTTAGCCGTATAACCATTCCGTACTTGGCAATCATATTGGCAATCATAGTTGGAATTTTAATCAACGTGCCGGTTGCACCTGTCAATGCCGCCACGACAAATTATTCAAGTGCAATACCTGGGGTTGTCGTTATACCGATACAGCTACCTGGTCAGCATACGGCTGATGTAACTGCCATTGTTAAATTCAAGATGCCATTTGCCTGCAATATCGTTGGTGTGTCAGCTAATGCCAGGGCATCCGGTGGAACATCACCGACACTGACGGTCGACTTGCTTGATGATGGTACCAGTGCCTTGAGCGCTCCGATTTCATTGACAGCAGGCACTGTAAGTGAGGGCACCGTAACAAACGCAACGGTCGTCGATGAATCAGTGATGACGATAGATTTTGTCATCACAGGGTCGACGCCTACCTGGGATGATGTGACTGTGTTTATCACAGTGATACGAACCTGACGAATTTTTTTACATTACTAATTTATATGTGGGCTTAAAGGGCGGCGATAGGCCGCCCTTTTTTTTAAGAGAGACAGATGCCATTAGTTGATTATCAAATACTGATCGATGATTACGTCCGGGATGAGGAAGGCAAGGTCTCGTCTACGCAACGTGATGATGCCATCACTCGTGGTGTGCAGGATTATTCTAAGCACAAACCCAACCGAAAAGTCCAGGACGTCGCCAGTGACGGCACACTGTTATTAGCATTGCCGCCTCTGTGGGAAACTGATTTTAGTAAAATAATATCTCTGGAATATCCAACCGGCAACCTGCCTCCGACCTTGATTGAGTTTGATCGCTTGTATGAGGATACAAGTACGACAAAAATATTATTAAAGTCATCGCCTAACAACACAGACAATGTTCGCATTACCTACAGTATCCGTCATGTGGTCGATATTTTGAGCGATACGATTGTTGCTGATGATCTAGAAGCCGCTTGTCGCTATGCAGCAGCTGATCTATGTGACCAATTATCCGGTTTATATTCGGAAGAGGCGGATTCAACATTGGCAGCTGACTCAATTGATCATGGTGAAAAGGCACGGCGTTTTGCAAGCCGGGCAAGGGACCATCGTAAGCGATATCACGATCTACTTGGTGTCGATCCAAAGCGTAACGTTGCAGCCGGTTTCGTAGTTGATCTTGATCTTCCTAGTAGCCGGGGCGGTGACCGGCTCACACATCCTGGTAAATACAGATGAGCGCTTTTGATATCAGTATCGAACTGGATGGCGTCAATGAGATCATCGATGTCTGGAAACAGTCTCCGAAAATTACAACAGAAGAACTGTTACGGGCAACAACTGAAGGAACGTTGTTGCTTGAACGAGAAGTCAAAGACTTAACACCTGTAGGTGTAGGCGGTGCCGGTGGCCTACGAGGCAGTATCGCCGCACAAGAACCTGTAGTTCTTGGGGATCAGGTGTTGGGTGCAGTCGGTACTTCACTCAACTATGCACTGCCCGTTGAGCTTGGGACAAAGCCACACTTCCCACCAGTTGAACCGTTAATTGACTGGGCGCATGCCGTACTTGGGGTCCCTGAAAGTGAAGCACCAGGCGTAGCGTTTTTAATCGCCAGAAAGATTTCAAAAAAAGGCACCAAGGGCGCATTTATGTTCAGCCGTGCATTTAATGATAAACGTGCCGTCATTGAACGAATGTACGAACGGGCTCGTGATCGAATTGTTGCCAGACTGGCCGATGCTAACTGATGGGAAAATTAGCTGATGTTCGCGCTGCCATTAAAACAAAGATTGGAGCCGTGGCCGGTATCACGGCAGCGAATGTGCATGACTATGAGCGTTTTGATAAAGACATTAAAGGCATGCGTGAATTTTATGAAGTGAGCGGCAAGATCAATGGCTGGTTTATTCGACGCATTCGTACCAGCGAAAGATCGCCTTATGAAGGCCGCTGGATCGTGGTCAGTCGTTGGCGCATACAAGGTTATTACAGCCTGGTTGACAGCAATGCGACTGAAAAGACATTTGATGATCTGGTTGAAGCGATACGTGATGCATTTAGAACAGATGAAACGCTGGGCGGGATTATTGATTCAACAGTTGAGGGGAATGAAGCCGGTATCCAGGTGGAAGATTCCGGGCACGTTATTTTGACAGGTGTTCTTTGTCACTCAGTACGGCTGGCATTGAACACACGATATCAAGAGTAAGGAGATGATCATGAAAAAAGGTGGGCGCTACATCGTTGAGAAACCAGGTGACACGCCGAAGCGTGTTCAACATACCAAAGACCATCCTGATGGCCATGCACCACGTGATAAAAAAGGCAAGCGACTGGATAGAGATGATGTCCCTGTTGAAGAAGTCACAGAGGAAGAAGTCACAGAGCCTGCCGAAAAACCAGCAGCAAAATCAAAGAAACAAAACGGGAGTAAATAGTCATGCCAGGACTTAAATTTAGAAAGAAGGCGATGCTTATAAAGATAGAATCAGTCTACGGTACCGACTCAGTTCCGACCGGTGCAGCAGATGCCATTCTTGTTGGCAATGTAGATATCCAACCGTTCGTGTCTAATCCGATAGAACGGCAAAACGTACAGCCTTACCTCGGCAGTCGCCAGTCGTTACAACCTGATACGCATGTTGTTATGGAGTTTGATATTGAGCTTGCTGGTGCAGGAACTGCTGTCGACAATCCGCCAGGCTATGGGCCGGTTTTACGGGCCTGTGCTCTCGCAGAGACGATCAACGCTGTGGTCGACGTCGTTTATGATCCGGTCGAGACTGGAGAAGAGTCAGTCAGTGCTTATTTTCACCAGGATGGACACAAACATGCAGTGCTTGGAGTGCGTGGTAGTGTTGAGCTACGGTTAAACCGTCAGCAAGTACCTGTTTACCATTGCACATTAATGGGCCTTTATGTTGGGCCAGTTGCGTTAGCTGATCCTGCACTGACCCTGACGGCATTCCAGAAGCCTCTCACTGTCAATAACGCCAACACGCCAACTGTCACACTTCATGGATTCGCAGCCAAACTGGAGTCATTCACCTTGACGCAGGGCAATAATGTTGTTCATCGTGATTTGCCTGGTGAAGAGTCTGTCCAGATAACAGACCGTCGTAGTGTTGGCCAGATTGTCATCGAACTGCCTGCCCTTGGTACCAAGGACTTTTATGCAATTGCCAAGGCCGAGACGCTCGGTGCATTGCAGATTATTCATGGTACTGCGGCATTTAATATCGTCACTATTGATGCTGCCAATGTGCAGATACTGCAGCCTGAGATGGGCGAGAGCGACGGGCTTGTGACCATGTCATCGCCTTTGGCATTCGTGCCATCAAGTGCTGGAAGTGACGATTTCTCAATCACGACAACGTAGTAAGAAACCTGGTCTGTGTAGTTGACTACGCAGACCAGATACAAACCCACAGGAGATAATAATGTTTCAATTACAAAAACATGATGAGCCAATGAAGTGGCCAGTCAAAGTTTATATTCCAAGACCTGGTGGCACCAACACAAAGGCAACATTCATGGCCCACTTCATGCTGAAGACACAGGATGAAGCCGATGTGTTATCACAGGGGAGCGATCAAGATTTCATGGAGGCAGTACTTGTCGGCTGGGACGCTGCGAAGGACGAGGAAGGCAACGAGTTGCCTTTTAGCGAGGAGGCCAGGCAAAAAATGGTCAACATTCCTTATGTGAAAACTGCACTCGTGGCTGCTTACTTCGAATGTATTGTCGGAGGTCCGAGAAAAAACTAATAGAGGCCGCCCGGCATTGGGCAGGGCGGGCCTCAGACAAAGAGGCAAAAACATTTGAACATGCAGGCGATGATGAAGTCATTGAAGATCTCAAATTCTTTGGCGCAACTGATGAGTTAATAGACGAATACGAAAACAGAGACAAAAGCGATGATAATGAAAAAGAATTGTTTCCTGTTATTGAAGTCAACTGGCCTGCAGTACAGGCCTTCCTCACTGTGCAATCCCAGTTTCGAAGCCAGGGCTTCATGTACGAAGGCGTGAAGGCGGGTTTGCAAATGTCGCAAATCAATTGCACTGACGATCTGTTTTTAAGATTACGCGTTATGGAAAGTGCTGTGCTTGAATTTCTTGCTGAGCGTAAAGACTAATGCCTGATCTACTATTACAAGTTCAACTGAAGGCCGATGGCTCTGGTCTCGTTGGTGAGGTCAAGCTGAGCGAGAAGGAACTCAAAAAACTCGGGAAGACAACCAAAGATACAGGCAAGTCTGCAGACAAAGCTGGCAAAGACATGGACAGCTTCGCAAGACGCACCCGTAAAACAAAGAATGCAGCACGTGATCTCAACAGCGTACAGAAAAACCTGACGCGAAGCCTGCTTGCCGGCGCGGCCGCTTTTATAAGTCTGCGTAGCGCTAGTAAACTTATAGATGCCTATCGGAAACAAGAGCAGGCTGTCGCTGCTCTAGATGCATCTATCAGTTCAATGGGGCGGACGACTGTTGATTTATCTGGCAAATTACAGCGACTTGCCTCACAGATACAAGACGAAGGTATTATTGGTGACGAGGCAATCATTCAAGGTCAATCATTCCTGACCACATACGGTGATATCACCGATGATCTATTACCACGCACAACTCGTCTGATGGCCGACCTCGCTGCAAAAATGCGCGGAGATGTGGTGGCAGCAGCCAACCTTCTTGGTAAAGCATCACTTGGCATGGTGGGTGATTTGTCTCGTGTTGGTATATCACTTTCTGATACGGCAAAAGAGACCAAGGATTTCCAGCTGATACTCACAGAGATTGAAAGCCAGGTAGAGGGGATGAATAAGGCGTTGGGAGCAACTGCAACAGGTGGTATTGATCAGTTCAACAATGCTGCTGGGGACGCACAAGAACAACTAGGGAAATTGATCGCCACCACCTCTTCCCCCTGGTTACGGCTGTTATCAAAGAATCTGAAAATCAGTGAGTCTGATTTTAATGATTGGCAAGACAGTTTTGACGAGGGGACGCGTTCTATAATTCTTGGCATCGGTGGCGTGCGCATGGCCTTTTTTGGATTCGAGGCATTGTTTAAGTTAATCAATCTCGGTTTCAAAACATTAAAATTCGGCCTGATTGAAGATCTTGAATTACTTACGCCAGCACTAGAAAAACTGCAAAATCTTACCGGTCTTAATGTTGCGCCGAATCGTGAGGCACTGCGATTAATGCAGGCAGATACCCTGACAGAAATGCAACAACTGGCACAAGAGTTAGCAGATTTAACAACGACAGCTGAGAATCCTGGCACAGCAATCATTGAAAAACTGAATGCTTTGCAAAAGCAATTTATTGCAAACCGTAAAGAGGCTGATAAATCAACGAAAAGTATCACAAATCTCAATAGCGCAAATGCAGATCTCGCACGACTTTCAGAGAAAGCAGGTAAAAAACTGGAAAAACAGGCGAAGGCTTTCAATAGTGTCATTAAGGAAATCAAACTCGAAAACAAACTCACCAGTGCATTGATTACCGGCAAGAAGGAATTGATCGCTGAGGTTGAATTTGAGATCGATGCACGCTCTCTGATTAATTCACTGACTAAGGAAATGGGCCGCACTCTGTTACCAGAAGAAGCTGATGCCCTTGGCGATGTGATTCGTAAGCGTGCACAGCTAAACAAGACGTTAGAAAAAAATGAAAAACAACAAAAAAAAGCAGCCAGGGCATTAAAGGAACAGCAGCGTGAAGCAGAACGTGCGGCAGATAGCGCCCGTGAACTCGCACTGGAACCCTTCCTTAATGCTGCACGTGGTATGCAAGATGCCTTTACGAATGCATTTCAAAACTTGTTCTCTGGTGGCATCAAAACATTTGGCGATCTTGCTGCAAGCATAAAAAGTATCTTTATTCGCATGGCAGCGGAGCTGGCTGCACTGGGTATATTCAGGCCGCTGGCTGCCAGTGTCTTAGGTTCATTCGGTTTCAGTGAAATTGCTTCCGCGTCTGGTCTGGTTACTGGCGGTAGCTCCGGTGGAGGCTTTCAAATTCCGGGGTTGGGTAATTTATTTGGTAATTTTTCAAGCAGCATCAATGCATTCGGTTCAAATTTTCTGGGCCTGGCGAATATCCCACCAGGTGGCATCGGACCAATTCAACCAGGTATATTCGGCAACGCTGGCTTAAGCGGTATCCTTGGCGCTGCCGGACTCGGCGCTCTAGGCGGTGGACTTATTTCAAATCTGCTCGGTGGTAGCAGTACGACTGGTAGCCTACTTGGTGGTGGTGGTGCAGCTCTTGGGTTTGCACTGGGTGGCCCGGTCGGAGGTGTGATCGGTAGCGTTGCTGGTGGTATATTTGGTGGATTGTTTGGCGAAGACAAGGACTTTCCATTTACCCAGGCAAACGCAACGAGCAACAGGGCTATCGGATTACGGACATTAGACGGCGGCAACCTATCTCAGACAGTCACGGCTGGTAACATTCTCATTGACAATTTGCAGGCGTTTGCAAAATCTATCGGTGGTGGTGGCATATCTTTCCCTCCATTTAGGTTCGGGACTGCGAGCGGGAGATCTGCAGCACTTGGATCAGGTTTTTTTGTTGGCGGCCCAGGAGGCTTTCAAAAAGGGGCGCAATTTACAAACTTGAGCGAGGAGCAATTTCAATCAAGATTTAACCAGCTAGCTCTAGAGAATGCATCCATTAGCGGATTTTCCGGAGAACTCAATAAGGTTTTCAGGACTTCAGCCGGTCGAAACGCAGGCGACCTGAACAAGATCGCGAGTGACGTAGAGTTCGCAAAACAAATTCTTAACCTGAACAAAACCATTTCTCCTACCACATCAGCGATTCAGGAAATAAACAAACTGTTCAATGAAATGAGTAAGAGGGCGAGATCATTGGGGTTATCAATAACAGGTATCAACAAGGCCAGAGCGGAAGAAATTAATAAAATTCGAGAGTCTGAGAAACAACTTAAAGAAGCAGAAAGACAACGAAAAGAAAATGAATTAAATGCTTTACGTCAAGGTGAATCACAAACCGCGTCACAAATAAGAGCACTGTTGCAACAAGGCCGTAATATCCTGGGACTTGATCAGCTGACCTCGTTCCGTGAGTCACTGACTTTTAGCAACCTATCACCACTATCAGCAACACAGCAGTTTTCTGAAGCTCAGGCATTACTGAATCGAACTGCATCTGCTGCACTCTCTGGTGATACAACAGCTATTGGTAGATTCCCGAATATTGCACAACAGGTACTCGGTCTTGGGCGTGATGTATTTGCCTCTGGACCTGAATTTGCCCAATTATTCACATCGGTCAACACCACGTTAAATAAAGTCATCGGTAACCAGGAGGCATTGGAAGCGACGCTGGTGACTGATCTTGACCTGGCCATCCGCGACACATCACAAGATCAGATTGATGCAATCAAAGATCAAACGAAACAACTGGAAGCTGGATTAAAGGAAATAAGACTTGAACTCTCACGGAGGGTTGCCTGATGTTCGGTGGTGCCTTCGGTGAGCTGGCCTTTGGTGAGAATTATTTTATTACGCCACCTGAGTCGAGCGTCTTTCAACTACTCCTGGTCGACCCGGTCGCACGCCGTGTCTTCCTTGTTGAAATCTACCCTTATCAATTCTAATTATGTTTGGTCATCATACATTCGGTGAAGGCGCATTTGGTGAATTGCGGTTTGCAGACAGTGAGGCAGCCAAGATCATTGCGCAATATTACTCCGATCATGGTTTTACATCAGAGCCAGGCGACATGCCTGCTGATCAATATTTTGAGGCGAATGTGAACCAGCCGTTGTTATTTTCAAGGAACATGATCAGTGATCGTATCGGTGGTTTTGTTGTGCTTAATAATGGGGCCGTAGAGTTGAATAACAATGATGGTGCCCTAGATTCATTATTACAGACACATGGCATCGATGGACGTCGTGTCGTGGTTAAGGTGGGACGCCCTGATTTTAATTATGATGACTTTGGTGTGATTTTCGATGGTATTGCATCAGGCTGGGATAGTGATGAGAAGGTTCTGCGCATTTCACTATTCGATAAATTACGCCATCTTGAGCGACCGATACAACCGAACACGTATTTCGGTACAGGCGGCATCGAAGGCGGTGATGATCTCAAAGGCAAGCCGAAGCCGTTATGCTTTGGTGAGGTGTTTAACATACCTGCGATTCAGGTTGACACAGCCAACCTGATCTACCAGGTCCATGATGGCCAGATTAACAATGTTGTTGCAGTATATGATCGCGGTGTCGCTCTGGCTAAAGTCGGTGGCACACCAGTTGGTGGTGAGTATAGTGAAGACGTTGTCAATGGCACGTTTACACTAGGAGGCTCGCCTGCAGGGACTGTGACTGCAGATGTAAGAGGCAGCGCAGATCCGGGCTATGTCGTTGTCACTAGCGATATCGTTAAGCACATCATAAAAACCTATGGCGGACTGAAAGATGTTGATCTTGATTTGAACAGCTTTCTGATATTCTTTAATGACAATACTGCCTCTGTCGGTATTTGGCTCGATACATCTCAACACATCATTAACGATGTGATCAATGAATTGATGATTGGCGTCGGCGGTTTTTTTGGCTCTGACAGATTTGGCAAGGCGCAAGTAGGTGTATTTAATTCCCCCTCTGGCCAACCAAAATTTACCTACACTGACGAAGAAATTAGCGACATTGAACAAGAGCCATTGCCTTCAAGCGTGAACCCTGCAGCCTGGCGAATTGGCGTCGGTTATAAAAGGAGCTATACCGTACAAACTGACATCGCAGGCTCTGTCTCTGCATCACACCGTGCCTTTATTAGCCAGGGACTCCGTGCTGCGTTTGCATCAAATTCTACTGCGCAAGCAATGCATTTATTGGCGACCAACCCGCCTGTTATACCAGGTCTTTTTGTCAGTGAAGTAGATGCGACTGCAGAGGCACAGCGGCTGGTTAATTTGTATAGCGTTGACAGAAATATTTACAGGATAAAAACCAAGTACTCTATCTATGATTTAAAACTAAATGATGTCGTACGACTCGATTATCCACGCTGGGATCTTTCTGGTGGTAAAGATGGACGTATCGTATCAATCGACCTTGATGCCAAATCAAATAATGCCACCATCAGGGTGTTCGCATGAAGATCGGATGGCTCAATAAATTCGATAATGCTGCACTCACAGTTGGCTCTGAAATATCAACGCTGCCTGTAACGAATCTTCAGCATGTGCATTTAAGCAAGAAATGGCGAACAGCGACAGGCGTTAAGTCTTCGTACTTTGTCGCAGATATGGGAGCCTCCATTGACATTGATGTTGTCGCATTGCTCGGTACGAACTTAACACCTGCTGCAACGATACTGATCCGTGCCAGTGACGCTAATCCATCTGGTGTACCTGGCGAATTGCTCGATACAGGCGTGGTGGGTGCTAACGTTATCACGAACTACCCTGCAGTTTATTATGAATTGAGTGCAACGATTACAGCCAGGTATTGGCGTATTGATATTGCTGACGCGAGTGTCGTTGACAACTTGCACCTTGGCCGCTGTTTTATGGGTCCTTTGTGGCAACCAGGCAATAACCGCCTTTGGGGCTGGTCAAATATATGGGCTGATCCTTCATCTGTCACTGAGTCTAAAGGTGGCCAGGAATATGTTGACCAGGGACCACGTCGACGCGTATTGCAGTTTGCTTTGTCATTCATGACCGAAGCAGAAGGCTATGACAACCCGTTTGAAATAGCACGAGAGAATGGTGCTGCAAAAGAAATTCTTGTCCTCTTTGAATCAAGCGCTGGTAATACAAATAAAAAGAACATCTTAGGCAAAATAAAACGGGCTGAAGGGCTATCACTTACACAGGCCGAAGCAAAGATATTTAGAAACCGTTATTTCATCCAGGAGACACTCTAATGCCAGATCTCGTCCTCGAAGACCTTGTAAAAGAAACGACCGCCACAACGGGGCTTGGTCCTTATTCGTTGGCAGGTGCGACTGCACCATTTCGTGCGGTCGACGTCATCGGCGATGGGAAAGCATCGTTATGGATTGCAAGTGATTCAAACGATTTTGAAACATTCATTGGTACGTTGACTGCCGGTGCGCCTGATTCATTATCACGTGACGACGTATTCACATCCTCAAATGGTGGAGCCAAGGTTAATTGGGGGGCTGGGAATAAAGATATAAGATTGTTTCAGCCTGCTTATTTTGTCGGTTCATTATTTAAAGACATACGGACAATAACTGCGTCAGCCGTACTTACAAAGAAAGATAACGGTGTGCTCCTGTTAGTTGATGCAACAGCAGGAAACATCTCACAAGCATTGCCAGCCGGTGCAGATATCTTTAAAGGGTTTACTGTCGGGGTGATGAAATCAGATAGCTCTATCAATACAGTGACGGGAGATCCGAACGCTGCTGAAACAATAGAAGGGGCAGCAACAGTCGTGATAAATAACAGATTCACGATGTATATGTTCGTTTGGGATGGCACAGAATGGAAGACACCAATTATTAAGCGGGCAATCGCATCTCAAGCACTTGCGGAGGCCGGGGGAGACAACGAAGCAACAATGACACCGCTGAGAGTCGCTCAGGCCATCACCGCCCTGGAACTCTTTGCGGGGGCAGAAGTATTATGTCCATCAAGCACTGTCCCTGCTGGGTGGCTTGAAGAAGATGGATCAGCGATCAATATAACTACTTACGAAGATTTGTATGATTTCATCGGCAATGATTATGGTCTAAACGCAGGTGCTACTTTCACTGCCACAAATGCCACAAACCGGATAAATGACGTCGCACATGGCAAATCAGATGGCGATATTATCGAGCTAACAAATAGTGGTGGCGCACTTCCGACAGGTCTTTCTGCTAACACAAAATATTTTATTGTTAATAAAACCAATGATGATTTCCAAGTATCTCTTACGCTTGGCGGTGCGGCAGTTACATTCTCAGATGATGGTACAGGAACACATAGCTATCATGATGAAATATCATTACCTGACCCTAGAGGTGAATTCATAAGAATTTGGGATCACGCGGCGGCGATTGATCCAGACAGGGCATCCAGAACTGGTAGAGGCGATGGAACCACAGGCGATAATGTTGGTACTAAACAGGCAGATGATTTTAAATCCCATACTCACACTTACGGAAACACTTCAGAAGATATTGCTGCTGGAAGTGGAACTACTATTAAGGATGCACAGAATAGCGGAAGCTTTACAACAACAGCTACAGGTGGGAATGAAACTCGACCTGTTAATAGTTACAGAATGATGATTATAAAATATTAGGAGTGCTGAAACGTGAATCTATATAGTTATTCAAAGATAAATAATGAGTTTCTTGGTGTATTACAGGCAAGGGAAGACCCAAAAACACCAGGTAGGTTTTTGCATCCAGCGAATACAACAGAGGTTGAGCCGCCTGGTTTTGGGGTAAATGAAATCCCTGTTTTTGTCTCTGGTGCATGGATAGTAAAACCTGATTACCGTGGAGTAATTTATAATACGACAACATTGGAGCCTCAAGCGCTTGAGGATATCGGCGAGATACCCGCAGGATTCACAGATATCGAACCACCGAGTCAATTTCATACCTGGGATGCTACTGAGTGGGTCCTTGACTTAGCGGCGGAGTTGCTATCGACAAAAGAATCAAAGCTGTCTGAATTAAAGACAGAAGGCTTATCAAGAATGAACGCCGTTTATTCAGATGACGTTTTTCTCACTGTCGGCATGGTTGAGATTTTAATTGATATTGATGCAACTTATGACAAGTCTGGTTCTGTTGCGCCGAGGCTTGTTTCAGCAAACGCAGTGCTGACAGCATTCAAGCCTGCAAGAGATGCTATAAATGAACTGACCACAAAAGCCGAGGTCGATGCCTACGATGTAGTTACTGATCCTGTATGGCCGTGATTATAGGTATTACTGTTATCAAATAGATAACACAAAGGAAGCGGCCTAGCGGTGCACCAACACCGCCAGGCCACCAGCACACAGTAACAAAGACTGTGAGCCAGCCAAGGCTCCCCCGCCACGTACGCGGCACTGGGAACCTTATCATATAAATAATATGAAAGGAGAGCAGGGTCACGATGTCAAAACCAATTATCCCTTGGATGGGCGGTAAACGTAGATTAGCAGGAGACATCATCCCACTGATACCTGAACACACCTGCTACGTCGAGCCATTTGCCGGTGGTGCCGCAATATTCTTCATGAAGGAACCATCAAAGGCTGAGGTGTTGAACGATATCAATGGTGAATTAATCAATCTATATCGAGTTCTCAAGCACCATATAGAAGAGTTTTTAAAGCAGTTTAAGTGGGCATTACACAGCCGACAAATATTTGAATGGGAGAAGCTAACAGACCCACGGACACTCACCGACATCCAGCGAGCTGCACGCTTCTATTACATTCAGCGTACCTGCTTTGGAGCACGTGTAACTAATTCATCTTTCGGGACATCAGCTACCACTAAACCGAAGTTCAATATATTGCGCTGGAAGAAGAGTTGAGCGATGCATGGCTACGCATGGCCAGAACCACTATTGAACACTTACCTTGGGAGAAAGTGGTCAGCAAATATGACCGGGCAGAGACCTTTTTCTACATCGATCCACCCTACTACGGCACTGCTGGCTATGGTGTGGATTTTAGCGAGGACCAGTACGAAATGCTGGCAGACATGGCCAGGAATATGAAGGGCAAATGCATCATCAGCATCAACGACCACACATACATCAGGAAGCTATTCAAAGGACTAAAAAAGAAGACTGTTAAGATAGAATACATTGTCGGCGGCAGTAAGGCGAAGCGGTCGACCTCGACAGAATTAATACTCAGAAACTTCTAGCTGTTATAATAATCGCAACGATGTTGCACATTGCGCAACTTTTGAGACAGCCCAATTATCACAATTATCACGGTTAATTATCACGCGCGGCATCAGGGGCGAGCAACAAGAAGTAACTCGCCGGTAAAAGGCGAAATCAAAGCTAAAGAGAAACTGCTATCTTATATTGACTGGATACTGCCTCAAGGCCAGTATGACGGATTAATCAGACGGGTGACGGGAGGTCTGAACTCCCCATCAAATAAGCATCAACACCCGCCGCTGCACTCCTCCCCTCAGCAATAGCCCAAACAATCAAACTCTGCCCCCGCTGCATATCCCCTGCAGTAAACACACCCTTAACACTGGTCATCCAGGTCTTCGGATCGGCAATCACATTACCGCGACCATCCAGTTCCACACCGAGCTGTTCCAACATACCGGGTTTTTCCGGGCCTAAAAAGCCCATGGCGAGTAAGGCAAGATCACGAAGGAAAAGTCTTATCTGACCCCACTTATTCCACTTATTCCACTTATTCATTGTCCTTTATTAATAGAATATCGGATTTTTTTTAGAGAATTTAAAAAAATTTTCTCTTAATAATTCACAATATTGACGGTAACTTATTTCAGCAGCTTTTGGTAGTTCAGTGCTGGCACGTTGCCAATCATCTAACTTTATCGGTACGTCCTGTGTGGGTGGCGAAACGCGTAATAAATTTTCTGGTTCAATCAATAATCCTGCTTGTCCTAGGGCATTCTGTGACTGTAGATGCATAGCGGCAAAAATTACTTCACGCCAATGCCATTTTCCGCCTGCCATATGTATTTTATCGTGGACATAATAAGGTGAGTCACCACATCCAATGCTTAATATCCGAATTCGCTCTGGTAGCACGTTGTAACAAGTCATGGCATCGACAACACCGATCATAATCGGGTTGTTACACCAAATGCCGCCGTCAACAAAAGTATAGTCTCCTGTATCCAAGGAGCGAAATAATGTGGGCGCAGCAGAGGTAGCGCGGGCTACTGTCGTCAGTTTTTCTGTGGCATCTAATTGATAATCCGGATGATGGGGTGTTTTAAAGATATATACTTCGCTGAACTTACCCTCGAATGATGGAATACACAGTCGATTATTACTCTCTCTGAGTAAGCGGTTTCCGAATACATCATTCAGTAATTGACTCAGTGATTCATCATTGTATCGGTATAAGAATTGACTATAGATAGAATCCTTTTGCTTTTTCAACCATCCCAACCAATTATCTTTAGCTGGCGGAAAAATTTCCTGACCACGATCAATATACATGGCCAACATCTCTGTCGCAGTCAATTCATTTGCCAAACCTAGGGCAATGATAC
>VRUF01000035.1:0-5309 GCA_019456245.1 Planctomycetota bacterium
CACGATCTCAACCGGTAACGAGTCTGATTTAAACATTGCGTTTAGCTTCCAATCGATAATAGGAACATTAGAAACATAATTATGACGACAGCTACGATGCATGAAATAATAAAGCCGATAGTATCGACTTTTGTCCACTTGTTAAATTCCCAGTTTGACCCGGGGAACAGCTTTTTGTGGTCAAAGCGATGGGGGTCCGCATACGAGAGCCTCATCTCTTCGATATCTTTGGCGGGATCGGTGTCAACCGGAGTCTTCATCTTGACGAAAAACAGGTCGATCTCTTTTTCTTCATCTGGCTTTGTCAGCAGGGCCAAAATAATCAGAATCAGGAAAGGAACGATCGTGCGTATCAAAATCCTGATCGTTTCATTCATGGCGTACTGATTCGTACGCAGGTTGAATCCCATTTTGTCGAGGAGAACAAGTTCAAGGCTTAAAGTTCCGCTGCCGTAACTATTGCCGTCATCATCGAGTTTTATGCCCTTTGTCCAGAAAATACTTTTGGAAGGAAGCTGGTAAGTCTTTTCAAAATTCTGGCCAACGACCAAAAGTTCAGGCATGGCGGTATCTTTCCTGAGCGACTCATCGATCGAATTGTACTTTTCAATCTGCTCATTGCGTTCGGTAACATCCATTTCATGG
This sequence comes from Planctomycetota bacterium, assembly GCA_019456245.1. Classification (GTDB taxonomy): domain Bacteria; phylum Planctomycetota; class Phycisphaerae; order Sedimentisphaerales; family Anaerohalosphaeraceae; genus VRUF01. The sequence goes on from VRUF01000035.1 coordinate 646, forward strand.
GCCACGTAAGTCCTGCTAATCAGGCTGGGCTCTGTTGAGGCCAGCAATTTCGGATTAGTTCGCATAGAAGGCATAAAGGTTGGCAAAATCACCGGCAGGATGAAAAATAGCACCGCGGTTATTACTATCGAGCACCATGCGGAGATGCGATTGGGCCTTCGCCATTTCATGCCGAGCCAGAAACTGGCGGCAACCATCACGTTGAATTCCCACCAGAATTTGAGCATCTGAAGTATTGTGTCAAACTGTGTTGCGACCAGGGCACCACCTATGATAATTAGTGCGCCGGTGATGCGACCGACGACAACGTAATGCTTTTCGCCGAGGTTTGGAAAAAGGGGCCTGTAGATATTATGAGTAAGCAGGCTCGACCCTGTGATCATCATACAGTCGGCAGTGCTCATGAGGGCGGCTATGAGACAGGCGATCATGAGGCCGACGAGCCCCATGTTGAACGAGCCGAGCAGATCAAGTGTGGCATATCCCCATACCATGTCCGGATCGTTAATCTTGTCATGATAGAGAACGACAGCCATAAGAGCGAAAAACCCCCATAGCACTGTACAAACTCTCTTCATGTAACAGCCGGTAACAAAGCCGAACCTGCATTCATATTCACCCTTGGCAGAGCCGGTGGCTATCATGGAATTGGGCTGAATGACAACGTTAATAGTAACCATAAATGTTAGCGCGGCGATGTAATACCATGTAAAGTCCTGTGCGGCAGGGGAGCCGAATAACTCGAAGTAAGACTCGGGCAGCTGCGTGTGCATCGTACGCAGCGCATCGCCAGCGCCAGAGCCGCCATACATCAGATTGATCTTTGCCCATGCAAAAGGAAACAATATAATAGACAGTATGATTATGAAAATCCCCTGAAGGGTATCGGTAAGAAAGGCGGCCTCCAATCCTCCCGCCACCGCGTAGATCATAACAATAAAGCAGACGACCCAGATAAGGACATCGGCCCTGATATGTGAAAACAACCTGCTTGGTTTTAATTTGGACAGTTCGGCGAGCCTGCCCTGCTGATCAGAGGAAAGGGAATTATAGTCCTTTTCCCGCAACACGTCCAACTCCTGTGCCATTTCAAACTCGGCGACTTCCTTAACGGTAAATTCTTCGTAGGCTTTCGGAGCCAGGGCAACCGTGGTCTTTGTTATGGCCGCAAAACCAACCGAAATGATGGTCATCATTCCTATGGTACCTATAACAGCATAAACGCCTGCCATGAGTTTGGATCCGTAACGCTCTTCAAAAAAATCTCCAAGTGTCAGCAGCCTCATCCTTCTCATCCATGGCATTACCATCCAGTACATAGGTGTTCCGAACAGATAGAGAAGGGCACTCCAGACACCTGCTATGCCGTTTGAGAATGTTGTAGTGGTAACACCGACGGCGCTGTCGGCGGAAGTGGCCTGGCCGAAAGCAGCAAATGTCTGGATGAATTTTCCGAATTTTCTGCCGGCAAGGAAATAATCCTCTTGATTTTTTATACGACGTGCCGCGTAGAAACCGATCGCAACAACAACTGTGAAATAGGCTACTATAACCGCGATGTCTATCGAAGACAGTCCAAACATGTTCTCTCCTATTCGTAAATATTAAATCTATTAAGCCGGATCACGTCCTTGCAACTTCTTCATAAAGGGCCAGGATATTTTCGATCGGTGTATCAGGTTGTATGTTGTGTGACGGAGCCATGATCAGTCCTCCGTTTACACCCACTGTATCAATTCGCCGGCGAACCTGACGGGCTACATCTTCAGGGGTGCCGAAGGGAAGTGTCTTCTGGATACTGATGGTTCCGTGGAAACAAATATTATCCCCGAAGTCCTTCTTTAACTCTGCGGGATTCATATTGAAAGCCTCCGGCTGTACCGTTTGGTAAATATCCACTCCGGCTTTAATCAGTTCAGGCCAAATAGACCTTGTTGAACCGCAGGAATGGAGCATTACTTTTGCGCCGTATCTGTGTCCCAGTTCGCACATTTGTTTCAGCGGCGGGAAAAAAAGTTTCTTCCATGCCTGGGGACTAATAAGCAGGCCGTTTTGGGTGCCGTAATCATCACCTATCCATAGAATATCGACTTTTCCGTTTGCTGCGCGAAGAGCGTTTTCACTTATTGCGCGGCAGCACTCGAAACGCTTTGACATACATGCCAGGCCGATCGGATCTTCAAGGGCAATATCATAAATCAACTGTTCGACTCCGCGTCCATAGCTGGTTCCGTTTATCAGATCCATATTCGCTGGAGCACCGAAAACAACCGCATAGCCGCTATACTTTGTGCATTCGGCGACCATATTGTCATAATCGAACCATTGGGGCTGGGGCCATCTGAAATTGGCAACATCTTCGATAGTTTTGAATGCGGCGTAGGGAAACTCTACTGCCTCATTGTATACCCCCAACTCATTTTTAATCATTTTTCGAATACTGCCCCAATAGTTTTCAAAACGCCCATCGTCCCATGTCCGAAGAGCCGGTCCAATGTAAGGGGCATCGACGACGCGGAGGTCAACTCCAAGTTTCTCGAGTACCACGTTCATATCACCGGTCTTGAAAAAGTTCTTCAGTTTTTCATCAATCTCCGGCGTACCCAAATAGTCACATGGGCATCTGTCCGGATTCTTATGATCCAGTGCTGTAATTACTCGTTCTTTTGGTGTCATCAAAAACTCCGCTTGTGTATTTGGTATCTACTATGCCACTGTTTGCAGCTTTTACTTTTTTCGTTATCTTATGGGCACCTCTAAAAATTCATTTTGGAGGACAAGCGAATCTTTTTGATTCTGGACGGTGTCAGGCAAAAACCGCCTTAGCTTAGGCTAAGGCTGATTTCCTTTCCTTGCCAGAATACAAAAATATTCTACTTGCCACCTAAAAGCAATTATTAGAGCTACTCTTTTTTGGTAATACCAACTCCTAATTTTAACAAGTTTTGGTTCAATTTCAATAAAATTGGCGGCTATGCGAATTTTGCTGTAGAGGGGCGATCTCATAGGGTCTATAGTATATGTATAGCTAAAATGTCTCTCACAGACATCGCGCGTTATAATTTACTATTTTCAATTGACGATCCATTCGGCCTTGCTTAGGACAAGCTTATCTATTGAACGAGAGTTGGGGTGTTGGTGCGGAAGTTGGTTGGCAGTGCCGGTGCTGGGTTGCGGTGCCGGTGCTTGGGTTGCGGCGTTGGTACTGGTACGGCTGCGGCTACTTACTTTGAAAACGGTGACCCCGCTGACAATGGTATTTTCATGTTGCGTGGTCTGTTCTGCGGTGCGCAGGCTGGTATCATTGCCTATGGCCGGAAGATCGGCTGGAAGGAAAAGGTCTTCGAGTATGACAGCCAGTTCGGTGTTGAAGTATCGAGTATCTATGGGTTCACCAAGACAAAGTTTAACAGCGAAGATTTTGCGGTGATTGCGTGTGATACGCGGGTCGATCTGGGTTCTTAGCGGTTCTTTTCCGCAATTACGGTGTTGTTTTGCCAGACTGTTCGTCCTCGATGTAGATCACGACACCTGCGGGCGGTAGCTGGCAAACGCCGTGTACTTGCGAAAAACTCCTCGCTAAGAAAAAACGGTGAAGTGTAAATGTCAAAAGTTAAAGGTAATTTTTATGATTGGATCTTATCGCTCTGGGCTAAAAACATCTTGGCATAACGGTACCACCGAAAGTGCGTAAAACAAACAAAGACTGACGATAAAAGAAGGAAGGCACTGACATTTAAAGTAATATTATCATCATGAGTAAACGGTCCTGATGCTGGGTTGTGAAGAAGATAAAGAACAAACACGGATATGAATAAAAATGATATTAATAGGGATATTACACCAATCAGTAAAGCAACTATAGGCCAGCGGAAAAATAAGACTATACATTCTCCAATGACAATGACTAACGGCAGGAGACCGAAAATGAAAAATACTGTGATATCTGTTAGTAGTTCGTATACTCCGAAAAACCATCCACCGATAAGGCTGATAAACACGCAAAATATTATCGCTGGAAAAACAGTGACCAGCAATAACTTTTGCAATTTTGGTTTACTTTTATTGACCATACTGCAAATTATACATGTATGAGAGTTTTAAGTAAAGGATTATTTTATGACGGTTAAAGCAATTCGACATCATAGCGTATTGCCGGGGCGCGGGGAAGATGATGCGCATACGCAGTATCTTTGTTTGACTGAAACAGCACAGCAAACGATGAATGGTGATTTTCGATGTCGGTGCTGGGTTACATGTTTGTTAGTATTTTTTTTGCGTTTTGGCAGTCGTTTTTTATTTGTTTTGTTAGTTTTTCGTGATCTGAGAACCTTCTCTGGTTTCTTATTTTTTTTACGAAATCGAGGGCGAGCCATTTTCCGTATAGGTTTTCGACCTGGGGTTCTAGTATGTGTGCTTCCAGGAGCAGGGGGTGGTCGGTGATGAAAGTTTTTGCTCTTCCGATGCTGAAGACGGCTGGGTGTTTTTGTGTTGAGGCGGCAGCGTCGGGTGAATTATTGGCGATGGCGACGAAGCCGGCGTAGACGCCTTCGGCGGGGATGAGCTGTTCTACGGGGCCAATGTTTGCTGTTGGGAATCCGAGGCTTGTTCCTATGCCGCGTCCCTTTACCGTGCATCCGATGAGGCGGTAGAATCTTGCGAGT
>VRUF01000035.1:5319-13434 GCA_019456245.1 Planctomycetota bacterium
TGCTTTTGCCGTGTCTTGCATTTTGCCATTTTCTATCAGAGACCTTATCAGTGAAGATGAGCACATCACGGTCTCGGCGTCTGTGAGGGTTACGTTTGCAGGGTCCACTATTACAACTTCAAAGCCTTTTTCTTTTGCGAGTGTGCGGAGGGTTTCGACGGTGCCGCTTCTTCCGTATCCGAAATTGAAGTTTGGGCCCTCGATGACGACTTTTGGGGCGATGTTTTTTACGAGGAACCGGTCGACGAAATCGGATGGAGAGAGGTTTAGCAGGTTGTAGGTGTCGCGGATGATTATGAGTGTGTCGACGCCGAGTTGGGCGAGGAGGTGGTGCTTTATCGAACGCGGAGTGAGTGTCTCGGGGGCTCTTTTGGGGTGGAGAATCGCAACGGGGTGCGGGTCGAAGGTCATTACGGCAAGTTCGGTGGCGTTGTGATCCTGCTTTGCTTTTTTGGCAGCTGCGATGATGGCTGCGTGGCCGAGGTGGACACCGTCGAAGTTGCCGATGGTGAGGGCACAACCCTTCGGCATGGATTTGATCGAATCTGTCGAATCTATTATTTTCATGGGGGCTATTCTAGCTTAAAACTGTTGCCGGGCAAGCAATATCCGGGATTTACTGGAAGGGCGGGGGTGTTTGTGGGTTTTTGTGTTGATTTCTCAGGAATTTTGTTGCAACTGAGTTGCATTGTTGATATAATGCTGTTTTATGGGCTGGAAGTTGCTATCGGGGGTTTTTTTCGTAATTGTTTGTATTTGCGGGAGTTATATCGATATGAATGAGAAGTTGCGGCATATTATTGCTGAAATCAAGGGCCATGCTCCTTTTACTATTTTTGGCGCTCTTACGGGTATTTTGCTGATGTTTGTTTTTCGCGGGGCGTTAGCTGAGAAGGGGCATGTTCTTTTTGCGATCTTTCATCCTGCGCATGTTTTTCTTAGTGCTATGGTGACGGCTTCTATTTTTGCGATCCATCGTTCGAGCCGTAATTTTGTGCTGATACTGTTAGTGGGGTATTTCGGGTCCATCGGAGTTGCTACTCTTAGCGATTGTGTTGTTCCTTATTTCGGTGAGAAGGTGCTCGGTCTGCATGTGCCGAGTCATGCTGATGTTCATGGAGGCAGCGAGGACGGTCATGAAGAAGGTGCGGGCGAAGTTCATCAGGATGAAGAGAAAGATGGCGGGCATCTGCATAATGGTTTTTTCGAGGATCTGCATCTTGGTTTTATCGAGGAGTGGTATATCGTTAACCCGGCTGCGATACTTGGAGTGTTGATCGCGTTTTTTATTCCTCGTACGAAGTTTCCTCATGCCGGGCATGTTCTGCTTAGTACGTGGGCGTCATCTGCTCATATTATGATGAATTCAAGCGGGGAGTTTACAGTTGGGATAATTTGTGGTATGTTTGTGATTCTGTTTCTTGCGGTGTGGCTGCCTTGTTGTATCAGCGATATAATATTTCCGCTGCTTTTTGTGAATTCGGACATCGAACTTAGAGATGTTTGTTCGTGTTCGCATCATTCGATCCACAGCCATCCGCATAATCATAAACATTCTGAAGAGTGCAACCATGGAAAGGACGAAAGTTGATCGAAAAATTTACGAACGATAAGGTGAGTGAGATATTGAAGTCTGCGGGGCTTCGGCTAACAGATGCGCGGGTTGGAGTGCTATCGGTTCTGGCAGAAAGCGAAGGTGCGCTTAGCCAGGAACAGATCGCGGAGAAACTTGCGGATATTGCTCCGAATAAGACGACGATCTATCGTGTTCTTGAAAGCCTTGTGCGGAAGGGGATCGTGCATAAGGCGTTTACGCGGGAGAGATCGGTTTATTTTGAGCTTGGTGATAATTGCAGTGAGAAGCAGTGTCATCCTCATTTTACGTGTACGAGCTGCGATCGGACGGTTTGCCTTACCGACGTTGAAGTTCCGCTTGCCGGGATAGGCGAAAAGGGGTTCGAGATACACCACCAGAAGGTGGAAATACAGGGTCTTTGCCCCGGTTGCAGCGTGGAGGGGTAGGGAGTAGAAAAAAGATGAATATCCAACACTCAACAAGGAATGCCCAATGATGAAGGGTAGTTGCTTTGCGACGGATCATGTTAGCAGGTTTTTTATTGATTCCGGGGTTATTTTTGTGAAGTCGTGATATGTTGCGATTGGGTTTTTTGCGTGTTTTAGCTCTTGCTTTTTTGCTCCTGCGGTTATTACTATGTAGGGCATTTTTGCGTTTTGGGCGGCTTTGAAACCTGATAGCGAGTCTTCGAATACTATGCAGTTTTGCGGAGGGTGGGCGAGTTGTTTTGCTGTGGTGAGTAATATTTCGGGATTTGGTTTTCCGGCGGTTACCTGATCACGGTCTATTATTACGGAGAAATATTTTCTTATGTCCAGTTCGTCGAGGACCATGTCTACGTTTGCTTTTGGCGAGTTTGAGGCGGCTGCGCAGGGGATGTTTTGTCGGCTGAGTTCTTTGATGAGGTTTGTCAGGCCCGGTATTTCTTTCAGGACCGGGCGGAAGGTGCTGCGGTAGATGGATTCTTTTTCTTTGCTGATTCTGTTTATGAATTCATCGGAGCCTGCATCGGGGAAAAGTTTGCGTACGTTTTTGTCGTTGCTGCGTGAATGGATGTTCGCGAGGTAGTATTCTGGGGTTATGGCGAGGTCGTATCGCTTATCAAGAGCTATCCATGCGTTCTGGTGGTAGCTGGCGTTGTCTACCATTGTGCCGTCAACATCGAAGATGGCAGCGTATTTGAAATTGTTTTGGGGTTGGTCCATTTGAAGAGTCAAGTATAGCAGACCTGTCTAGCTATGTCGATGAGAATATTTCTCTTTCTGTTTGGCCGAGGTTGAATCGTGGGTCGGCTCGGGCGAATTCTATCGCCTTGTCGAGCTGTTTTGTGATGTGTATGGAGTCGTTTGATACAGTTGCGATTCCTATTACGGCGAGTTGTTTGGAGTCATTGGCGTCTACCTCGGCTACAGAGAAGTTGAAACGATTTTTTAGGCGTTCGATGAGGCTTTTTACGATTCTTCGTTTGTCTTTCAGGGATCCTATACCGTGGAGGTGTATGTGCATTGTTAATGTACCGACGAGCATTAGCGGGGTCCTATGGTCTTGGGTGGAATTTTTTGTGTATGGATCTTAGTCGCTCCTGGTCGACGTGTGTGTATATCTGTGTTGTTGCGATGTCGACGTGTCCGAGCATTTCCTGAACGCTTCGCAGGTTTGCACCGCCTGAGAGGAGGTGAGTCGCGAAGCAATGTCGCAGTGTGTGGACGGTGAGGTTTTTTGGCAGTGAAGTTCTTGCGGCGTATTTTTTTACGATACGCCAGATGTCGATTCGGTCGAGGGGGCGGCCTGTTCTTGAGAGGAAGAGGTTGTTTTTGCTGGACGGTTTGACGAGTTTGCCGCGTCCTGTGTCGGTGTCTTCGAGGTAGTCCGTTATCGCGGCGATGGCGGCTTTTGATAGTGGTATGATGCGTTCTTTTGAGCCTTTTCCGATGCAGCGGAGGTAGCCTATTTTGAGATTTAGATTGTTTGTCAGCATTGTGGCGACTTCGCTTGCTCTTGCTCCTGTGGCATACAGCATTTCGAGGATTGCTTTGTCGCGGAGGTAGTATGGGTCATCCGGCGTCGGTGCTGTCAGGAGTGTCATGACCGCTTCTTTTCCGGCGATTTTTGGCAGCCTTTGCCATGGTTTTGGGCCTTCGATGATCGAGGTGAAGTCGTCGGTTATCTCGCCGGTTAAGAGGGCGAATCTTATGAGCATTTTTATTGCGGCGAGTGAGCGGCTTACCGACGATTCCGATTTGCCCTGTTTTCGATCTCCATCAGGTGCTGAGAGATGGCGGATGTATGCGTAGATGGTGTTTGGTGCTATCTCTTTTATTGCGGTTACTTTTTTTGTTTGGCAGTATTTTGCGAAAGCCAGGAGGTCTCTGCCGTATGCCAGTCGTGTGTTTTCGGCGAGGCCTGCTTCTACGGTGAGGTAGTCGAGGAATTTTGCGGAGGCGCGGCCGATGGGCAGTGGGTTCAGACGTGCGTATATATTATTTAGTTGGGATGAGGCCATGCTTATATATCGGCATGAGAGGGTTCTCTTGTCCAAGATAATGCTTTTGGGCAAGTGTGGGTTCCCGAGAAATTTCCGATGAATCGGCAGGGTCTTTGGCGAAGCTTAGAAAAGATGGTATTCAGGTTTAAGTGTAGTATTTCTTTTGTGGGGCTGTTATTTGCAGAAATGTCGGTTTTTTTTGCTGGTTTTGGGGGTTGTGGAGTGTAATTTGGAGGTTTTTTCTTGACAGTCCGGTAATAACTGCTATAATGTAGTTTTGTCTGCAAGTTATTGTCTTTTTATGTTTTCTGGATGAAGTATCCGGGAATAGGACGACTCTTGTGAAGATGGGTTTTGCAGGTAGCCTTTTCTTTTTTCGTGGTCAGTATCAATGATTTTCCGGGGTTAGTTGAAGTTTATTCGAGTCATGAGTTTATGGGATTTGTGTGATCCCGGTAAAAACATAATTTACGTGAGCTTTGAGGCCGTTAGTTTATGGGTTGTTCCTTAATGTTCTTTAGAGTTCGTCAATCGTTATAAATGGATAACTTTTTAAGGATTTTGTAATGGGAAGTTTTTTAAAATCTCTGCATGTTAATTTTACCTTTCTTATAGTTTTCGTTTTGGTCGGTAGTGTTTTGGCGGCCGATGGCTATGAGCCTGATGACAGTAATGATCTTGCTACATTAATAACTACTGACGGTGTGGCGCAATTTCATAGTATCGATCCTTTCGGTGACGAGGATTGGCTTACGTTTAGTGTTACCAGTGCTGTGCCATCGATTGTTTTGATCAAAATCGGCGGTGTTAGCGGCAATACGGAAATGTGGCTTTATGATGATGGTGATCTGGTTACTGCCGTAGCTTACGATGACGATAGCGGCGCGGGACAGCTTTCCAGGATACATGAATATGTATCTGCGGGGACGTATTACATACGAATACATGAGAAAAATGACGCAGAAACAATAAGTGAGTATTCGGTTTCTGTTCTTACGTATGCATTTCCTGATTTTGTCGTTGACGGTGTTGTGGACGGTGAAGACCTTGCGTTCTTCGTTTCCTACTGGTGTGAGAGCGATCCTAACCTTGCAGCAGATATTAACGCCGACGGTACGGTAAATATCAAAGACTTCGGATTGCTTTCAGCTCATTGGCTTGAAGAAAATATTCCCTGGATTTCAATTCCCGGCGGAACTTTTTCGATGGGTGGATTATCGGGTGACCAGCTTGCAGTTCATGAAGTAACGCTGAGCGATTTCGGACTCAGTAAATACGAGACCACTAACAAGCAGTATGCAGAATATCTTAATGCAGCCTTGATTGCCGTGGATATCGTGGTTGACGGGGGTGTTGTTTATGCTGCAGATGATACCGGCAAGACAGAGCCTTATTTCAATACAGATTCAGCGTCTATTTATAGTCTGATCGAATATTCCGGCGGTTCGTTTATTGTTCTTAGTAAAATCGACGGTATCGATGACGTAATCAGTATGGATAACTTCCCTGTTAATGAGGTAAGCTGGTTTGGTGCGAAAGCATTTTGCGATTATTACGGTTATCAGTTGCCTACGGAGGCTCAGTGGGAATATGCAGCTCGCGGCGGAAATACAGCACCTACTTATATTTATCCCTGGGACAGTGATACCGCAAGCCAGGCGTTTGGTAATTTTTACTCGGGTGATTTTGCTAATCCTCATGGGTTTGCCAGTGAGGATTATCCTTATTTTAGTACTGTTGGTTATTATGGAGTTTATGGGGCATATGGATTGTGCGATATGGGCGGAAATGTTTCTGAGTGGTGCAGTGACTGGTATAAACCTTCTTATGCGAGTGGTGCAGTGACGGATCCAACCGGTCCCACCGACGACGGTAAAGGAAAGGTTATTCGCGGTGGCGGGTGGAATCTGAGCAGTTCTGCGTGCACAGTTTATGTTCGTGATAATGCTTATCGGGACAACCTGATACACAATCGCGGTTTCCGTATTTGTAGTACTGTTCCTGTTGAGGAATAAGCACAGGGCTTGTTTTTGTCATTATTGCAAGTGATATTGTTTGAACTGACGAGAATCCCAGTTGCGGGTATTGTGTAAAATATTTGGAAAAATTTCAGTTTGGCTTGTAATTTGGACAAAGACAGGTTATAGCTTTATATTAGCTTGTGTGAGAAGTTATTTGCCTTGTAATATGATATTGGGGATAGCTGACATGAATATGCGCACCTTAAGGAGAAGGCCGCTGCGGTCGGGTTTTACACTTATCGAGCTGCTTGTTGTGATTGCGATTGTCTCGATGCTTTTGTCAATAATGATGCCGGGCCTTAAAGGTGCAAAAGAGGCTGGCAAGCAGATTGCGTGTCTATCCAATATTCGCCAGCTTACCATGGGGTGGACGAGTTATAATGCTGACAACGAGGAGAGGCTTTGTGCACCTCATACCAGAAGATCCGAATCTATAGTTAGTCCTAATCCCGTGGAAGATGCAAAACATCGTTGGGTGAAGGAGGAATTTCCTTTCGATGTGTTTGATGAAAATAAGGTTGTGATTCGAAGCGGAGTTTTGTACTCTTATGTAAACGATCCCGGTCCATATAAATGTGACGCGGATCGATTTAAACGGTTTCGCAGTTATGCAATGGCACATGGTATGGGAGCTAAGGTTATTCTGGACGATCTGAATCCTGTGACGCGATTTACGAAGATAAAAAATACTTCGAGTAAGATAGTTTTTGCCGATGCTGAAGCCGGGATAGAACAATTTCAAGTGTCGAAGAGTTTTTGCCCAGTTTCGTTCAGGGACGGCTGGTGGCAAAGGCTATCTTATAGATGTTTCATTTCGGCGCGGCATAGGAAAGGGAGCAATTTTAGTTTTGCCGATGGACATGTGGAAGATTGGAAATGGAAAGATCGCAGAACTGTAGATCTTGCACTTGGTATTATCGAAGCTACCGAAGCTCCTTTCATTTCTGTTAATAATGAGGATCTTGCGCGTATGTTTAAGGCGCTTCGGGTGGATTGAAAAGATTTTGTCGAGTCAGTGAATAATTTTCAATCGTGATCAGTATAGGGAATCCTCATCAATGTCTTTCAAAACTAATAAGTGGGAACATTTTCGTTATAAGTGTCAGGAACGCTGGGAGGGGTTCAAGCAGGGTTTTGTTGAGCGTTTTTCCCGTAAGGACAGCGGCGTTTATCGCGGTTATAAGCATAGCAGGATGTCGGCGTTTAGGGACTGGGTCAATAAGTACCATCACCTTCCGATGATTCTGTGCGGCGTTTCGATGTTTATTTTGTTATTTGTCGCGGCGATGCAGATGGTTCCGGAGAAGACTCAGCCTTCGATGCGTAAAGATAGTAAGCAGTGGTATTACGATCTTAATACAGGTGAGTTGTTCGTGGGGAAGAAGGGTTTGATCCCTCCTGTAGAGTCGCCATCCGGGGCACTTGCCGACGGGACCGACGCCGGTGTTCTTGCGCATGTGCGGACTTATGCAGACGATCCTAAAGCGAGCGATCTTGTGGTGGTTTATCTTGAGACGTTGTCTGTGGAAGCGAAGCTGGAGATGGAGGAATGTGTTGCTTTGGGTAAGTCGAGCGATAAGCCGTGGTACTATGGTCGGTCCGTCAAACGGCCGGGTGACAGCGAATGGTATCCGGTCAATAGCGCCGAGGCGCGTACGATAATCCAGTCAGTTTCCGAAAAGAATAGTGCGGGTCAATCACCGCGGAGCTTTTAATTTTCGATTTTCTATTGTCTATGTTCTATTGAAGTGGAATTTTTCTGTCTTAGGCGAATTGTTTTATTGTTTTTTCTGCGTACTGTTGCCATTGCTGGGGGCCTTTTTGTGTGAAGATGTCGAAAGATTCGTCTGCTGCAAGTTTTTTCAGGGCTGGTTTTCGATTTTTTTGGGGGATGGCGCCTGCTACTATTATTTTTCGTTGGGTATCTAGTGCGTCGAGAAAGTTTGCGTGGTCGGCGGTGAAGAGTTTTTCGAGTTTTCGGCGGATCTGGGCAGCGTATGCGGGGCATTTGCCGTCGGTTCCGATTGCGATCT
>VRUF01000035.1:13444-16855 GCA_019456245.1 Planctomycetota bacterium
TGCGATCTGGAGAGAACCGCGGTTTATTACGGCTGGGACGTAGAAGTCGCAGAGGGGCGGGACGTCTACTACGTTGCAGAGGATGTTGCGGTTTTTGCAGTCGACGTATATCTGTTTGTTCAGTTCGTTGTCGCCTGTTGCCGCGATGGTCAGGGTCGCGCCTTCGAGGTGATCGAGTTTGTAGGGCTGGCGTTGGATGGAGATTGGGAGGTCTTTGCAGAGTTGGTCGAATTCGGGGTGGATTTCTTTGGCGATGACGAGGATGTCGGCGCCAGCTTCGCGAAGAGAGATGACTTTGCGGGCTGCGATGGGGCCTGCGCCTATTACGACAACGCGTTTTTCGGTCAGATCGAGATTTATCGGATATTTTGCCATGTGAGGTATTATAAACGATTATTCGGCAATAGCAATCGCTTTTTTATCTATCGTTCATTAGTAGGGAGTCTTTTAATTTTCTATTGTCTATTTGCTATTTTCTATTGAGATGGAATTTTTCCTGTTTTATATTGCCTATCTATCGTTCATTAGTAGGGAGTCTTCGGGGTTGGCTGCGTCTATTTTTTTTGATGTTGGGGCGGTTCCTGTTCTTCTTTGGGATTCTGTGTCGCCGCCTATTGTGTATATGTTGTCGTATTTGGTGCCTACGTCGGGGCGTTTTTCGAGAGTTACGTGGCCGTCGCCGAATAGTACGTTTTGACCTATCCGGTCATGGGCGGCGGAGTTCCCTATTTGCTGGTGCCAGATCGTGGTGGAGGTGAAATCTATCAGGGATATCCTGTCCATGAAGGTGCTTAGCTTTTCCTTTTTTATGTCGGAGGCGGTCAGGAGTGAGTCGGTCCATGGGTTTCTGTCGGCCATGATGGCGTTGCCCGGAGCAGTCGTACCGGTGGCGGGGTGCTTTCCGTAGGGGAACTGGTATGAGTAGCTTAGGTGGTCGGTGGGGGTTGGTCCGAAGTCCCAGAGTTCTGTTATGTCATACGGTGTGGTATTTTCGAAGGGGGTTTCCCGGATTTTGAGTTTTGTCCTTCTGTTGCGTTGGCGGCAGATGAAACTTTTTGGGCCTACGTCTGCTTCTCTTACGAGGAGATATAGTGAGGAGGCAATGGTCATAGTTCCGTTGGGATCGGTCCAGCCTTTTGCGGGGTCGTCCCAGTCGGTGGTTGTTGGTCCCCACGTGTGTGTACCTGCGCCCTGGACGGGGAATTCATCGCGATAGTCGAAGGCGTAGACCATTAGGGCATTTGCCAGGCCTTGGAAGTTTTTTTCGCAGGTCGGTCTCATTTGGAAAGATAATATGACGAGGACAGTTACTACTACGGCGATGATTACTAGTATGGTGACTATGGCGTCGGTTTGTGTGATGCCTTTTTTGTGTTTCATATTCTTTCCTTTTTTTTCAGTACTGTATCCGCGTAATTCTGCCGGGTTCTCTCTTGTGGCTGCCAGCATCTGCTTCGTCAAAAAAACTCGACATATCCTCAAATATGGCTTCGTTTTTCTTCCTTGCATATGCTTGGCAGGCACTGCGAGATAAGCCAACATTATTTCACGGACAAAGTACTAGCTTATTGTTATTTTAGTGTTCGGAGGTTGGGATGTAAAGGAAATTGGAATTTTATTGACTTTTTGGTGGTTTGGTCGTAAAATGTTTCGTTTCTCTGGATGGCGGTGGATTGTGCGGGCCATAGAATTTATTATTTTCTATTTTCGATGTTCTATTGAAAAAGGTTTAAAAGCAAACCCTGATGCGAGAACAGGGGGTTAAACGAAGTGGATGATTGCCTTTCGGCAATCGCATTTTTATATTTTTGGGAATTTATTATGTCAGATCATATTCGTAATGTTGCTATTATCGCTCATGTTGACCATGGCAAGACTACTCTTGTGGATCAGCTTCTTTATCAGTCCGGTATGTTTCGCAATGCCGAACTTGATAAGCTTGCCGGGGGTCAACACAATCTTATAATGGATTCGGATCCGCTTGAGCGCGAGCGCGGGATAACTATCCTCAGCAAGAACTGCGCGATCAGCTATGTTGCGCCTGACGGGAAAGCGTACAAGATCAATGTTATCGATACGCCGGGTCACGCGGATTTTGGCGGTGAGGTTGAGCGTGTGCTTAAGATGGCTGACGGTGTATTGCTTGTGGTGGACGCGTTCGAGGGACCGATGCCGCAGACGCGGTTTGTGCTTGGCAAGGCTTTGGAGCATGGGCTTAGACCTATCGTGATTATTAATAAGGTCGATCGTGTGGATTCTCGGCCTGACGATGTTGTTAACGAGGTGTTCGATCTGTTGGTCAGTCTCGATGCCGATGACGAGGCGATGGATTTTCCGGTGTTGTATGCGTCGGCGAAGAACGGGTGGGCGAAGGTGAACCTTGAGGATGCCGAAGAGAATATGCAGGCGGTGTTCGATGCGATAATCAAGCATGTGCCGAGGCCCGGTGATGATGCGAAAGCTCCTTTGCAGATGCTGGTTACGACGCTTGAATATTCAGATTATGTCGGGCGTATCGCGGTTGGGCGTGTTTTTGCGGGGAGTGTATCGGCTGCGGAGATCGTTACGGTTATCGACCGTGAGGGTAAGCATACGCAGCAGAAGGTTGTGCAGCTTTACGGGTTCGAGGGGCTTGGGCGGAAGGAAGTGGATAAGGTTACGGCGGGTGATATTTGTGCTATCGCCGGGCTTTCGCCGGTTGATATCGGTAATACGATCGCTTGTAAGGACGAGCCTAGTGCGCTTCCGATCATCGATGTTGACGAGCCTACGATGAGTATGACTTTTCGTGTTAACGACGGGCCGTTTGCGGGGCAGGATGGCAAGTATGTGACGAGCAGGCAGGTGAAAGAGCGGCTTGAGAAGGAATTGCAGCATAATGTTGCGCTTCGGGTTGATATGGGCAACGCCAGCGATGAGTTTAAGGTTTCCGGGCGCGGGCTTATGCATCTTGGGATCCTGCTTGAGAATATGCGGCGCGAGGGGTACGAGGTTTGCGTTGGTAAGCCTAACGTTATTATTCGCGAGGTCGAGGGCAGGCGGCATGAGCCTATCGAACTTTTGGCAGTGGATTGCCCTCGGGATTGCCAGAGTGCGGTGATGAGCCTGCTTGGCGACAGACGCAGCGAGATGGTTAGTATGGATGCCAAGAGCGGAGCGAGCGATTTTGTGCATATGGAGTTTATGATCCCTTCGCGAGGTTTGTTCGGTGTGCATGCGAGGATGCTGACGGCGACACAGGGCAGGGCGATCATGCATCATACGTTCGAGCGGTATGAGCCGATGCGCGGGGCGATACCGCAGCGGCAGGCGGGGGTGATGGTCGGTACGGATACGGGGACGGTTACGGCGTATGCATTGGATAGTTTGTATGACCGCGGGATATTTTTTGTGAAACCGGGTGAGAAGGTT
>VRUF01000290.1 GCA_019456245.1 Planctomycetota bacterium
TCGATCCCTATCCTCACCGTTCATAAGCCCGGAAATAGCATAACTGCGAAATGCGGCACCTGGTTCAGGATCCCTATCGTTATGATCGCCCGGACAATGATACACCGATTCATCCATTGTGTAGGTAAACAACTTACCGGCACGGATACCATTATGACGCGTTTCCAAAGAATACTGAGGCTCGGGTGCCTCCGTAGAATCGTAAATGTCATCCAGCAATGGTCGCTCGACCCATCTATGCTCTGTCGGCCTACTATCCCCACTGCGATAAGTTGAACCGCCGACGAGTCTGCTGTCGTTCTCTGTGGAGTACATGATCCATGCGATACCGAGATTTTTCTGGTTACTAAGGCACACGATACCGTATGCAATTTCTTTGGCTTTACGCAGGGCTGGCATCAAGATCGCAAGCAAAATTGCAATAATAGCAATGACTACCAGCAGTTCAATTAGTGTAAATCCTCTCTTTTGTCGCATATCTGGCCCCTTTTGCCTATTAACCGATATATGCATATTATTTTACATAGTTACTTATTCTACATAGTTACTTATTTTATATAGTCTACAGACATTTGTCAATTCTTATTGTCAGCTTAGACCAAAGACTAAAAACTGTTCGCACGCTCTTTAGAATTGTCGGAAAATGTAAACTTTATCGCTGGCACAGAAAGCATCAGACTTCCTCCCGAATGACCGGCACCTCTGACAACTCGAAAACGCTGTGTTTGTTTAATCTGCTCGCCAAAATAATGGACAAGATAATTATAATAAATTATCCCTCTCTCGAGCCTGTGCCTCCCCTGCAGCATTGCAGCCTCGCCTTTACCCATGGAAGGATCATTTTCATTACGGTCCTTATTGCCGACAAGATACAGCATCCTCTTTAACGGATATTGGCCTATAACAAATTCCGGGGTTATTTTATTTTTCCTGTGATATGCATACATCCGCTCTAAACCATAGCCCCAGCGGTTGTAATTCTCCGGCGGGCTTTCCGGCACAGAAAATTTATTGAGATTCCCTTTCACCGCTCTTTCATTATTGAAATAAACATAAGATGACGGCGCCATAACAATATATCGCACTTCGATTCCCATCGGGTTTGCTGTTTTGGACTCAAACATTCCGCTAGCCGCGTATCTGTTAGCCATTTGTCCGCCCGCAGAATGCCCTAGTATTATTATGGTTTTAAGATTAGGAAAATTCCCGCTGGCTGCAACATTGGTAAGTATCTTATCGGTAACTCCATAAGCACTGACAGTGATGCTTTTACCCTTAAACAGCCCCATCGATGTCCCTCGAAATGCCGAGTGATCCCAATATAATATGTTCATATCTTCCGGCTTGTCCAAACAGGTTTTGTCAAGTATATGCGGCGCTATGATAAGGGTTTTATCTTTTTCACCGGCAACTTTATCTACCAACACCGCCGCCCTGGCAAAATAACTCTTCGCACTATAACTTGCGCTATGTATAGAATATATCAACCTTGTAATGGAAGCATTTTTGGAAAATAAATCATGAGAGCTTTCATACGGCAAATATGTTTCCACACCGCCGATCTCGATGGAGTACCTTTTAGAAGCAACCTCAACCTCAACAGTCTGTGCAGAAGCCCATAAACTCAAAAACAAAAAACAAAATCGCCACACAAAAAAACCTCTCAAATAATACATAAAAAATAGTCTCCCGAAGGGAGCCTGCCCGCCTCTGGAGGGCCAAAGGCGGATTCCAATCTCATTTAAACGCCACAAAAAAGAACACCCGTCACAAAACACGCCAAATGTTGAGCAAAGCGAAATCCGCCCAAAGTGGATCATTCCCGCGAAGGCGGGAACCTAGATGTAACAATTATCACTGCCCCAGGTACGAGCAAATTCAATTATGTGCCAAAGCAGAATAATTCACCGTTCTATCTGCAAATGTAACAGCCATTTCAACATTGTTGCTGGTCGGAGATATGGAAAACTGTAATCCACTAACATTACGAGCCAAAGTCTCCGTGCCGGTAAGTGTGCTTGCTCCCGCATTTGCATCATAGCTGCCGGTATCAAGCATAAGATCGTCCCCGTTCAGATAGAACTCTGCATACATATCCGGGTCAAGATCCGGTTCACCGCTTACATTCGGCAAAGAGTAATAAAGAACTTTAAGTGACGGCAAAGAAGGATCGATCACAGCACTGCCAAAACGTGACTTACGCACAACGGATTCAAATGTATCTTTTAAACTATCTGGATGTCCGACAAAGTTTTCCCACCAGCCCCCATGCTTGATGCCCACATACATAACCTCAACATCTGGAAATTCAAGCAGGTCTATAGCAAAATAATAATCACCAGAATTGTTTATTTGCGCCTCGTCACTAATGATTATTACTCCATAGAAATCTCCCGAGTTCTCCAACTCTAAACAGGCGTCTGGGGCATATATCGAACCATAAAAATCATTTGCGTTATTAAGGATTATCGAGTTGCAGGCATCGGTTCCTTTTATTGTCAGACTTTTGGTGGCTTCGATTATAAAATCCATAGAAGGATCGCTTACCTCGCTGATATTGCTGTAGGTTATCACAGAACCGTTCTTCGCCTTCAAAGAACCGCCAAGATACAACTCAACTGCTGAGCCTTGCGTTACTATCAATTGCCCTGCAGAACCAAGGATCATATCCCCGCTGATATATACACTTAAGGGAATCAGGGCGCCTTCAGGATTGATACCGTTGTTGCCATCGATCTTAATGACCTGTGGGTCCAAAGCAGTAGTACCAACATTAAGCGTACCAAATTCACCATCAGCGCTTATTATCCAAACATCCGGGTTACATGGATCCTGTGTTAAAACACCGGGAGGAAGCGGAGGCGGTATCACCGGGGGATATTCCATGCTAGCCAGTGCTGATAGTATTTCACCTTCGATCACTACAGCATGCCCAATCTGCACAACTTCATTAATATCTCCGTCTTTACCGATTATGACATCTCCAGGAACAGTAATACCATTTCTGATAACAATTCCTCCCGCTGGCGGGCTAATAATACTATCTGTCTGTATG
>VRUF01000291.1 GCA_019456245.1 Planctomycetota bacterium
ATGCCGGTGATCTCGTCACGGGTTCTGCCAGTCATACCATACTGGTTGTTCTCGATAAGATAAATAACCGGAACGCCCTTTTTAAACTGACCCATACATGCCATGTTGAGTGATTCGCAGAACACGCCGTTATTGGATGCACCGTCACCGAAGAAGCAAAGCGTAACACGATCCTTGCCCTGGAACATCATGCTCATCCCGGCACCGGTTGCCATCGGCAGTCCCCCGCCGACGATTGCGTTTGCTCCAAGATGACCGACGTTGAAGTCGGCAATATGCATACCACCGCCACGACCGCGACAGTAACCTTCTTCCTTGCCCATAAACTCGGCCATTGTTCGGTAAAGATGAACCTCAAGAGCCTTTTCCATCAGTGTCTTTTTTTTGCTTTCAAAGCTTACACCGCTGATAAAATCTTTTAATTGATCTTCGCCCATACTTCGCAATGCATAACTTTCTTTGGCGATACCATGGCCATGACCGCGATGAGAACTCGTTATATAATCATCTCCTCGCAACGCGGCATTGGCTCCGACAGCCGTTCCTTCCTGGCCGATGGAAAGGTGAGTGGCACCGGAAAACTTATATCCTTCGAACGGGACAAGTTCACCGTTTCGAAGTTTGATAATTACCGACTCAAAGGCGCGGACATACTGCATCTGACGGTATAGAAAAAAAGCGTCCTCAGACGTCATATTAGCGGCAAGTTCATCCTTGAGCGAGTTGTCATACTGATAGCAAGGGACCTGGCCAAAGCTCAACATACGCTTAGAAAAATCCGGTCCATTAACGATATTCTTCATAACTGCTGTCTCCAAAAACACAAAAAACATAACTTTTAGCAACTTTCTTCATTTATAATTGTAAAGAATCTGCAAAATATGTCAAGAATTTTATTGATTTTCGCGTAAAATAGCTTATAATTTACAAAATACTGGTTAATAACTGAAAGCAGTCACAATGCGTCAGCGACAGCAAAAAATCGTAGAACATATAAATAAGGTAGGAATAGCATCTTTCGAGGATCTCGGAAAGCTGTTTGATGTATCCCCCTTCACAATAAGACGCGACGTAGATTATCTCGACAAGGCGCATTTGCTTGTCCGGGTCAAAGGCGGTGCTCAAAAAATTGAATCTCCGGCGCAATTTCGTGAAACGCAGATCGTAAATCGCGGTCAGATCAATCCTAAAGAAAAAGAAATGCTCGCCGATTGTGCCATGCAGTTTATTGAGCCCGGGGATTCGGTCTTTCTTGATGGGTCCACTACAGTAAGCTGGCTTGCCCGAAATCTGCTCAAGCTGGACCCTGAAATAACAATTGTCACTAACTCATTGCTGATCTCGCTTGAATTGGCCACAGCTCAAAATATACGGCTGATCGGATTAGGCGGTGTTTTCGATACCGAGACATATTCATTTGTCGGTTTTGAACCGGACGGTCACTCGGATTCTTTTCATATTAACAAGGCTTTTTTTTCCTGCACCTGCCTTATCCCTGAAGAAGGAACTTATGAAAATGCTGCCTTTAATGCACGCACAAAACGTTTCGCCAGCGGCCGCGCTGATGAGGTTTATGTTCTGGCAGACAGTAGTAAATTTGGTAAAAAAGCACTGATCCGGGTTCTTGAAACCAGCCGGATCGATATGCTTATAACAGACAAACCATTGAAAGAGGAATACTTACGGGCATTCGAAAATAATAATGTAAAGGTTGTCCTGC
The DNA here is from genome assembly GCA_019456245.1 of Planctomycetota bacterium. Taxonomy (GTDB): domain Bacteria; phylum Planctomycetota; class Phycisphaerae; order Sedimentisphaerales; family Anaerohalosphaeraceae; genus VRUF01. The sequence continues at coordinate 1,721 of VRUF01000291.1, forward strand.
CGATAACCATATAAGATGAATCCGATTGGAGTAATGAGATGTATGACGTTGCAGTATTAGGAGCAGGTCCGGGCGGTTATGTAGCAGCACTTCGAGCGGCATTGCGTGGGGCAAAGGTTTGTATCATCGAAGAAAAATATCTCGGCGGTACATGCCTTAATGTAGGATGCATACCGACAAAAGCGATGCTTCACGGAAGCGAATTATATCACCGGATGCAAAATGCCGGCCAGTTCGGAATCACCGTTGAAACCGGCGATCTGGATGAGGGTGTCTTTATGGGCCGAGTTGCCACGGTCGTTAAAGGTCTGACCGGCGGTGTTGGGTTTCTGCTGAAAAAACGCAACGTAGAAGTGATAACCGGCAGGGGAAAACTTACGGCAAAGGATACCATTGAGGTTAACGGAGCCGATGGAACACAGGAAATTAAGGCAAAATCGATCATTATCGCTACGGGGTCACGACCCGCAAAACCGGGATTTTTGCCGTGGGACAGCGATAGATTGATGACCACAGACGAAGCAACTACTGCTGATAGCCTGGGGAAAAGCGTTTTGATTCTTGGCGGAGGTGTAATCGGCTGTGAGTTTGCGACGGTGTATTCGGAATTGGGAATTGAAACTACCGTGGTTGAAATGCTGGACAGCCTTGTTGCTAATCTTGATGTTGACATCTCCAAAGCAGTAACCAAAAGCCTCAAAAATCGCAATGTAAATGTCATTACATCTACAAAACTGGTTTCGATAGAGCCGGGCAAGCAAGGCGCTGTCGCAAAGCTTGAAGACGGCAGTACGATAACGGCGGAAAAAGTATTGGTCGCCATAGGCAGGACACCGAATATCGAGGGTATCGGCCTGGAAGAATTGAACATTGAAATTGAAAATGGAATCATCAAGGTCGACGATCAATGCAGGACAAACGTTGATAACGTGTATGCGATCGGCGATGTCGCGGAGATGATGCAGTATGCTCATTTGGCCAGCAGAATGGGAATGGTTGCAGCCGATAACGCGACCGGCATTGCAGCGGCAGACGATAGGACTGTGGTACCAACGGGAATTTATACGCATCCGGAAGCAGCCTCGGTGGGACTTTGTGAAATTGAGGCAAAGGAAATATGCCCGAACGTAAAGATCAGTAAATTCCCGTACACGGCAAGCGGAATAGCACAGGCCTATGGCGAAACCGAAGGGATGGTCAAGTTAATGGCAGATGCTGAGCATGGCGAAATTCTGGGAGCAGTCATCATCGGACAACATGCGACCGATACAATTCAGGAGCTGGCAATAGCGATGAAGAATGAACTTACTGTCGAAGAAAT
>VRUF01000036.1 GCA_019456245.1 Planctomycetota bacterium
CTCCAGATGACCCTCACGATCATTATCACGCAGACACTTACCATAGATCATCTTCATCATGGTAGTTTTGCCCGCACCGTTGGGACCAAGAAGCCCAAAACACGTACCCGGTTCAACAGTAAAGCTCAGGTTACGAACCGCCCGAACGTCACCAAAACTCTTACTGATATTTTCTGTACATATTATAGCCTGTGTCATATAGCTCATACTTCAATATTATATGCTGATTAGTAAATTTCGTGCCAATAAGATCTATCGCGTCATGCCAGAAGGGAGACCAGTCGCCGCAAAGGATCGCATACTGACCATTATAAACCACGGCCGCTCCTTTTGGAATCCCTATCTGAAAATCGCATACAAAACTACCATTACAACAAACAGCAATGCCGAAAGTATCCTGTAATCGCCGATACCTTTCCAGCCCGGAGCTCGCAGGCAATCAATCGGATTGCCCCAGACAAGCTTTGCTTTTTCTTCTGTAAGTGCCTCAGGCTTTGCAAGCGAAACTATCACAAGAACCGCTGAACATATTACCGCAAGATAGAAACTGGCCATCATAAAGGGCACATTCCAGCCGGTTTGCTCTTTGAAAAAGTCCAGGAAAAAGACGACAAGACCAAGTCCGCTGCCAACTACGAACGTTACAAATGCCGCCCTGCCGCTGGCCTTCTTCCAGAATACACCGGCAAGAAATACCACCGTAATCGGCGGCGCCAAATAGCAGATTACCGAAGCGATACCGCTGTAAATAGTATCGAACTTCGCTACCAGAGGTGACCATGCTATTGCAATGAGCATCCCCGCAAACGTCACAACCCGGCCAATGAAAACCAGTTTGGCGTTAGAAGTCTCAGGTTTCCACTGCTTATACAGATCGAAAGAAAACAGTGTGGCGATTGAATTTAAGGCTCCGGAAACCGTACTCATAAGCGCCGCAAGAAGTGCCGCAGCCATAAGCCCCGTAAGACCTTGTGGAAGAAGCTTTGTTATCATAAACGCGTAAGTATCCGCCGAATCCTTCTGATCTTTCCCATCAACAACCAACACACGCTGCCGCTTTTCCGGATCAGACTCGTCAATCACTCGATTGTCAATATAAACGTCAGCCATTCCTCCGATATTGACTGTATGGCTTTCCAGCTTAACACTTTCGCCGGACAATGGTATTCGACCCTCTGCGACAGATATTTCTTTCCCGTCAAGTATTACGGTTTCGGCGACCGGCATATTACGCATGTCATGATTGTCCAACTTACCAGAATCAATCAAGGCAAAGCATATCAACCCCGGTAAAACAAAAATAAACATCGGCAGTATCTTAATGAATCCGGCAAACAATGCACCTACCTTGGCATGATTTTCATCTTTAGCACCGAGGACTCTTTGCACAATAGTCTGATCCGTACACCAGTACCATATCCCGATGATCGGGTAGCCCAGAATGACCGAATACCATGGCAGTCCCGAAGAGTCTCCCTTGGGGCGCATAACTGTCAGTTTAACCGGATCAACCGCATTACTGAGCCCCTCCCATCCGCCAATTTCATTATAGCCTATCATCGTCAGGCAGATGGCCCCAAAGAGAAGTATGATCGTCTGTATCGACTCAGTGAGAACAACGGCCTGCAAACCGCCAACGATCGTGTACAGTCCCGTCAGCAAAGCGATGACTACAATGCTGGTCATGACATCAAAACCGAAAAGTCCGTTTAGAACCACAGCACCGGCATATAGCGAAAACCCGATGTGAATAAATATTGCAGAAACGATGCTTATACCGGCAAGCCAGTTTCGGCAACCCTTGTTATATCTTTTCTCAAGGAAATCCGGCAGAGTAGCTACTCTCGAGCGAATGTAGAATGGAGCGAAGAACAAAGCCAGGATAATCAGTGTAAAGCCGGCCATCCATTCAAAATTTCCGTACGCAAGACCGTTGCGGTAGCCTTCTTCGGCAAGGCTTACGAGATGGACGGTTGAAATATTGGTCGAAAAAAGTGCAAGACCGATTACATACCACTTCAATGTTCCACCTGCCAGAAAGTAATCCTTACCCTCGGCATCTTTTCGGCCCCTAAGCCCCGACCAGCAGCCAACGCCTACGATCAAAACAAGGTAGGCAATGATAATACTAAGATCAATCCCCCCAATATTTACACCTGCTAACAAATCCACTGCTATTGTTCTTTCAATAATAACTCACTTGTTTATAATTGGCAATCTGATCAGGAATAGTTTTCAACTTCTTCCATTGCGATCTGTGACCATTGCCAAAGCCGTTTTGGATCACGCCGCACTGTTGAGATATCCTTCATGATAAATTCGATGTGACAGTTCCCGTCGGCCTTTTCCAGAACATCGCGAATGCCGGAACGTGCCTGCTCCGGACGCCAATCGCTCTCGGCAAATATCGCCGGACTCGGTTTCTGACTGATAACATAATCTGCGCCAACTTCTGCAACCATCCGCTCAATATCGCACCACGGACTCGTCGAAATCTTTCTAAGATTCGGTATCTTACGCAGAACATCCATCTTCTTATCAAGCGGCTCGCAGCAACCGTAATAGGTCATGCCAAACCGCTCAAGCCATCGCATATCATGCTTAATCGCAAACTCCCAATGCATCTCAGGAGAGACTTCAGAGAATATCTGTGCATTCGAGCATCCCCACATATTTTTCGCCATAACATGCTCAGCATCAAAATCCCCGCCCGGAAGTTGACTGGTATACCCGTATCCGCCGGAACCTACACGCGTATTATCGTTATCCAGCGAAAGTAAATTCAGTCGTTCAAACTGGTCCAGCTCGACCATCCATGCATCGACCATTCGTTCAACAGCCGCGTTAACCATATCGCCCCGCATGATCATATCCATCATAGCTTCCTGGATACCCCACCAGCGGATCAGAAAATCCCACGGCGTAAACCATATATGAGTCTGGCCCTGCTTTTTGACGGAGATAATCCCATCGTAAACTTTACACATCGCCTGAAAGTTTAACTCCGTAGCCATTTCGTTATGACTAAGCACTGGCATCTTGATCTTTTCGATATCTTCGGGGCCCTTGATCTGAACATTGAAATGACGTGAAACAACATCGCTGGTATCGTCGGTCGTGACAACATCTACGTCTTCGATAATACCAAAGTCGGTGCTATGGATCGCCAGGGGACAAACAAGAAAATCGCTAACCACCATATCGCCGGGCAAGTGCTTCCATTGATAGATAGTCTTGCGAAGATGATCTTCCTGATCGCGAGCCCATGAATGCTCGCATTGCAACGTCAGTTCATCATCAATATTCATCTCATTCCAGCAAATCTCATTGATCCAGACCATCGGCCTTTCAGATTCCAGATCGTTAAGCTTTGTCCACAGCTTCGCTTTTTCCTTATGCACACCCAAGGAAGCAATCTGGGCAACATCGCCAGCCAATCCACGCAGAATTTCAGTATCTTTATTTGACAATTTGATCGCAGTTGCAACAGGAGGTGGTGTATAGTGACTTGGGTCATGTAACATCAAAATACCTTTATCGACATTCTATCCTTAATACCCTAACCGAGCTATCGGCCAATTTCATCTGCCCAGGTTTCGAACGAAATTTAGTAAATCCCCGCAAGTAAACGCATAACTTCTGATTGCAGCATTACTCGGCCGCGAATAAACATCTTTCACAACTAAAAACTGACCGAAAGTCAGCTTGAGTTATCCAAGTTCCGAACGCAGTTTGTTGATCATTCCAAAAAGCAGGCCTGGAGCTATCTCTTCTAATTCATTGGGCTTTTCTTTTGCGCTTTCGATTTCGCCCAATATTCTAAGCGCCTGTAGTTTAAAACGCCCTACCCGCGATGCCGAAATCTCGGCCTCGTCAAGCATTCCATCGGCCATCAGCTTCAGATAAGAAATAATATTTCGCCTCAGTTTTTTTTCTTCGGCCTCGTCAAAAACGCCGCCGGGGTCGTTGTTTTCTACCTCTTGAAGAATATTCTGCGTAAGGTTTCGAGTCTCACGCATCTTCTCCTGGTATTCCACTTCATGTGTTTCATCCAGCGGAGCCAGCGTCAGTTCATCTTCCTCGGGCAAACTTGGAAGCGGAACATAACACTTGTGATCGCAATGCGGACAATTCCCCCATTTACCGCCGGCCTTATCCGGAGCCTTGATCTTCTTCTTACATCTCTCACAAGTAAACTTGATACTCATAGCCAAAGTCTCCATCGCAATAAATTATTCTGCTTTATATTCGACCACTACCTCCGTTGTGATCCCGCCTCTCGGCGTAAACCGCGATGTCACACGCATCCACCTTGGTTTGCACACACCGGAAAGATCGTCGAGAATATCGTTCGTCAGCGATTCGTAAAATATCCCCTTATTACGATAGCCCTGCATATACAATTTCAGCGATTTCAACTCTATGCACGACTTGTCGGGTATATATTCGATAATTATTTCGCCAAAATCCGGCTGACCCGTCTTCGGACACACGCTCGTAAACTCCGGAACACGCGTAGTTATCGTATAATCACGCCCGAACCGCGGATTGTCGAAAAGTTCCACTTTAACTTCTTCTGCCATCGCAATTGCCCTTAACCTCGAAAACGATTATAATAGCAGTACATATTATTCTAAAAAGCCAACAATTGCAAGGAATATACAGATGTCAAACGAAATCAAAAAAGCCGTAATCCTCCTCAGCGGCGGCCTCGATTCTGCAACAACGCTCGCCATCGCCGGCGATATGGGCTACCAATGCTGTGCAATGACCTTCCGATACGGCCAGCGACACAGCATAGAGATAGAATCCGCCCGCAAAGTCGTCGCCGCCATGGCCGTCAAAGAACATAAGATTATCGATATCGACCTGACCGCCTTCGGACACAGTGCTTTGACCGATTTGACCATCGAAGTACCCAAAAACCGCGAAAACATCGCCGAAAACGCCATCCCGGTAACCTATGTCCCGGCAAGGAATACCATCTTCCTAAGTTACGCCCTGGCATGGGCAGAGGTTCTCGGAATTTTCGACATCTTCATCGGAGTAAACGCAACGGACTACTCAGGCTACCCGGACTGCCGGGCGCAATTTGTCGACGCATTTGAAAAAATGGCAAACCTCGCCACAGCCGCTGCCGTCGAAAACAAGGGAAAATACAAAATACAAACCCCGATAATAGAAATGTCAAAAGCTGAAATAATCAAAAAGGGAACCCAACTGGGTGTAGACTACGCCCTGACACACAGTTGCTACGACCCGGACGAAAATGGAAAACCATGCGCACAATGCGATTCATGCAAACTAAGAGAAACAGGATTCAAAGAAGCAAACCTGAAAGACCCGGCCCTGTCATGAGACATACAAGTTAACACTCGCTAAAAATAGTATTTCTTGCATTTGGCGCGAAAATCGCCAAACTGTATGAATGATCGTTAACGAAATATTCTATTCCCTCCAGGGTGAAGGTAAACTCATCGGTGTTCCAAGCCTCTTCGTACGCATTGCAGGCTGTTCGCTTGGCTGCACATGGTGCGACACAAAATACGCGTGGGCCCCCGACGCCGGAACAGACTACTCCATCGAAGACCTAAAACAAAAGATCCTCGCCAAAGAAACCCGCCACATAGTAATAACAGGCGGCGAACCAATGGCAAGCCCCCAGCTTGCCGAATTGCTCACTGCTATCGCCAGCCCAAACCGCCACATTACAATAGAAACCAGCGCCATAGAATACATCGGCGACCTCCCCTGCGACCTGATGAGCATAAGCCCAAAACTGGCAAACGCTGCACCCAACGATCCCCTAAACACAGAAACCCTCCAAAAGCTCATCGACAACTACGACTACCAGCTAAAATTCGTAGTGGACCGCCCCGAAGACCTAAACGAAATCGCACGGTGTCTGGAAAACCTGAAAAACGTAAACCCCTACAACATCCTACTCATGCCCCAGGCGGCGACAATAAAAGAGCACACAGAAAAACTTCCCATGCTCGCCGAAATATGCAAACAAACCGGCTTCACACTCGCACCAAGACTACAGGTAATCCTATGGGGCCAACAGAGAGGAAAGTGACACCCCTTAAAAAAATGCAGGCCGGGCAAAACGCCCGACCTGCTTATAAAATAATCGCACAGCCTTCTGATAGCTAATGCGAGTTTTACGGTGCCACGCGTAGCCAGTTACGGGCCACGATCAAAAGGTCATTGATGTTAACTATTCCGTCCGGTGCGGTACTACCACCGGGTCCGCCAATGTCGCCTTCTATCGGATCATCCTCATCCGGCTTTTCGTTAGTGCTGATCTCAAAAGCAAGATCCCACGACACAGAATCACCGTGATTTGGAAACAGAGGATCATATGCAGGTATCTGAAGAGGTACGCCGCTGAACCACTGGCTTCCAAGAACCGGCGGCCATGTAATCGTGGTAGTGGTAGTACCACCTGCATCAGTGGTAGTGGTCGTGACCTCCTCGATACTCACCGCGTTATCCATGAAGAATTTAGGTCTGGTCTTCCAGCCCCATTCATGATCACAATCCTCATCCCAGATCGGAGCGATACTAAGCCAATAGATCCTGTTTGGTTCGCCTTCGGTATCCTGATAGAACCAGTCAACCCCGTCAAGCAGTTGGTTATACTGGAAGCATGCATCATTCGGTTCGTAAGCAGGATCGTCCCCAGGTATAGGATCAGGATTGCCCCCTGCAGCACCACCAATTGGGTCATTCCTATCAAAGTTACGAGGATCGCGGTCATACCCGGCGAAATTCCAAACGTAGTTTTCGCAGAGGTGCTCCCAGACAAGCTCATCGGGATGGCTGTAGCTTTCCGGGTCAGCGGGGTCAGCTGGAACATCCGTCCAAATACCAATATGGAACGCCACAGGATGACAAGGCGGAGCAGGATCTGTCCAACCCGGGAACGAACCCCACCAATGGAAATCTGTCACGGGACGATTATCCTCGCAAATCCAGTCGTCAGCAGCTATCGGACCTATATGATAATCGGACAATTCGTCCCATCCCCAGAACAATGGCACAGCGGGGTCTTCGCCGCTTTCTATATCGATTATGATAGGACCCTGACTGTGCTTCGTAACCAAAGCCTTACTCAGCGTAGTCTTCGGAGAGACCATCAACCAGTGCCAGTAGTTCCACATAAACACCAGCGGACCACCAGGTGACGGCGACATAGTCGGAGCACCCATCCATGTGGTGTTCTCGTCAACAAGGATCGACAGAACATTTGTGATGTTGAATCCGGGAACGTCAAGAAAGTTTGTCGCCAGCGGTGTCGCCGCTGCCGTACCGGCTATGGACGTGTCGATCGTGATCGTTGTCGCTACGCCCGTTTGGATATCGAAACCGGGACCAACTCCGCAGGTCCAATACCACGAACGGATAAGACCACTGCCTAAAGGAAACGTTTCCAAACCGAGCGAGACCTGAGTAATCGCACCACCGGACCCAAACGCAGGAGCAGTCACAGCAACGGTTATGATACAGTTCGACAGATCAGGATCCTCGGTTTATTCAACCCTGTATGCACTGGCATAGCTGTTGCCTGGCGACAAGCCGCTGCCATCACCACCCCAGGTCATAACCATTCCGCCATCTTGGGGATTAACGGGATTGCCGGGGTCGCCCGGGTAAGGAAGAAGTCCGTCTGCCGCCATGAATATGGCGTTAGGATAACGTGCCTCTACCTCTTTCTTCTCTAAAAGGTCTTCGTTCTGCCACAAAGCCATATACTCCTGCCCTTTTATCAGCGACATCGGTGCAATACCTGCATGTGCATGCTCACCGTTACGAGCAAGATTCCATTCTAAGTATGTATTAAGAGAGAAGTGGGGGGTGCCAACTGCCACAGTTTCCTTTGGACATTCGATAATGAAACGTATCAGTTTCTGACCGTCAACTTTTTGGTTGCCATCTACGTCTACCCTTAACGATGAAGTATGAATAGGATCGCTCTTGTCATCCGTCTGGTTGTCGTCAGCTAGATCCATGTCGACCGTACCGTCAGGGTTCAAACGCATGCCTACCAGAACTTCCACATGCCCTTCCAGGTCCATCTCGATGTCCTGACCGTCTTTGAGCTCTTTGATCAGTTCCTGTACTTTTGCAATGGTCAGAGGTGCCTCGATCGTCCTGGTCGTAACATACTTTTTATAACGAGTCGCTTTCTTAAGGTACCAGCTGTCTCCCGGGCCTGCCGGGGTTCCTTCAGATGTGGTTCCAAGTACACCTGCGAGATCGCTTATACTTGTCGGAACCGAAGCCGGTATCTTACCTCTGGCCTGAAGGTACTTCAGACTGTTGGACATCGCACCGGGAGCACAATAATTAGGATCCTGAGGCTGATTGACAAACTTGTCCAGGTCAGGAATAACACCAGAGTTCGGATCATTCGTTGCCGCCCCGTTAACATCCTCATCCGGATCGGCATTGGCCGTCTCTGGCGAACCAGTGTCTTTACCCTTCTTGCCGCCGATCTGGAAAGAAAGATCCGATACAAAAGTTGGAGTCGCGGCTGTAGGCCCGGCGGGTATCTCTGCAATGCTGATCGAATAATCGTATTTCAAAGCACTAACATCGGTACCGTGAGCCACTAAGAGATCGAAATATGTCATAAGCGTTTGATCGCCGCCAAGGCTTTCGATACTCAGATTTTGTACAACCCATTGGGAACCGCCTATTCCGTCTTCAATACCAAGGTTAAAGTAATAGATACCGGCTGGGCGGTTATAATCCAGCGTGATTCGGCCCCAGTTACTGTCCGGTGTAGAACTAGCCGATCCTATCCAGTCCAATTGCTCGATCTTTACACCCGGATTTACAGAATCAAAAACACATTCATGCGTTAGTTCTCCGTTGGTGAGCCAGAAATTATACCCGCGAATATCTATCGATACCCATTCCGGATTATAAGGTATCGGCAACTGGAAATCCTGGAGGGTATAATCGCTTGGAGGGTTACCTCCCTCCCCAATGGGGATGCGAATAATATCCATACGTCCAACCCACGGCACGGAGGGATTTTGCGGATCGAAATCGCTAAGAGGCGGCTGCTGCGAAGGATCAACTCCCGGAGGCGGATTAATGGACCAATCCGTCGTCGACCAGTTAACGGTAACAACCGCGTATCCCTGGAGTAAGGCGGGGTTTACCAGATCGTAACCGAAAGTTAAACTGATTATCTTTACCCGGTCCGGATCATATGGGTCGTCGTACCACCACTCGTTCCACCAGGCTGCCCCTTCCGGACCCTGCTCTGTGTTACCCCAATCATCTACAAGAGCCTCATCAGCATCCTGCGGATACTTAAACCATCGAACTCCTTGCTCGTTGGCCCATGCGTCACCGACACTTGCCGACGCGTCCAGAATATTCCAGTTCTCGTTATCTCCTGCCATGTAAGCCTCAAAATTACCCACCTGCTGTAGTGCAAAAAGCGGTGAAACCGCCAAAGGGCAGAGAAGGCAAAAAACAACAATTAACAACTTCCACTTTACATCTCTCATGATCATTTCTCCTAAAAACTATTTAAATTTCCACTCACATTCGCTATATATTTCAATCGCCTCAGGCTAAAAATTTCAAACCTCAAGCTCTGATTGTCTGATGCAGATAACAGGCGCAGGACAGCCCGAAAAAGAATAAATGGGGACAATAAGACTGGACGCCAACACAGAAATGAAAATCCCGTAATATGAGCCTGTTGCAACCATACCCGTACTCCGATAGAACGTCCTATATTATTACGGAAATAACGGGTTTGTCAATAAAAATCCTGAAATTTCCAAAAAATCATAGTCAAAATCACCACTAAATTTTCAACCGGCAAATAGGTAGACTAGGCCTTTAACTTAAAACGAGGCTCATGCCGTTTCAGCATACAGCAAATTACTTAAAAACATTAAGGGTAGCTCTAATAATCGCCTGCCTTTAACCTGAAAAGGATACCCCATCCATACCAAAATAAAACTGATGCCAAGCATACTTGTACCCTTCAGGCAACAACATAAGGGCGGCGGTGAGCAAAACTGTATCTCCCCCCTGCCAGTCACGGGCGTGCTACGATCTAACCTATGAGTCGTGCCGGAAGAGCAATTAATATGACAGGATCGTCGACCATATCCCGGAAGATTTGGATTTGGAGGGTTTGAACTTTACCCAGGTACTGAGGTTGGCTTCGTTATAAAGTTTTACCCATGAGGAAAGCCTAAGACAAGTCCTATGCTTCCGAGAGCAAAAATAATTCCGCCCATAATTCGTACTAGCTTAATAGATGTCGCAATGCTCATGAAGTCAAAAGTGCTCTGCGAGCAAAATGGAAATACAATAAGCACCAAACCCAGTGCGGCAATGTTCGTATTAAATAAATATCCCGCCCACCAATATTTACCAAAGCAAATGGCTGACATTATCAAACCAAGCGGAAATATTGCGGTAAGTACAATAAATAGAAGGGCATAGCGTCTAACCTGGTCGTAGAATCTACGCAGCTTTTCCTCATGTTCAGGGCAGATGGAAATAGAAACCTCGTACCGATTGGCAACAACAGGAGTCGTACTCAAAACCCTGATTTCTTTAACCTCATAACTCTTCTTGCCGCACCACATGCATTTGAACATTATACTAGATCTTTCCATTATCCGTGATTTTTCATTCTATCTCTTAATACAGACGCGATTATATGGGGAATGTTACAGGAAAAACAGGATTTTTAGGAAAAAAAAACGCAGAATCCGGTGCATGAGGTGCAAAAAACGAAAGCCTGCGACTCTATGCGAAACGCAGGCCTAAGCTCAAAACTGGGCCGGGCTGGATTCGAACCAGCGAAGGCTCACGCCAATGGGTTTACAGCCCATCCCCTTTAGCCACTCGGGCACCGACCCTGCAAAACAGGAATTCGCCAGTTTAACAATACACCTCGAGATTTCAAGCACAAAAATGCTCTTTTCAAAGAATTTAAGCCCCTGCAAACCATAAATGCACTCCTAAGCCTAAAATTCTTTACTTAAAACGCCAATTTTGATAACCTGTAGAAAGACTGGAAAGGCTTAAAACCATGAAAAAACCTGAACAACTTATAGATGTTTTTACTCAAATCGATGACCCAAAGGTCATGCAGAAATTCTTCACCGAGATTTTCACACCTGCAGAACGCCACGATCTTGAAACCAGATGGCAATCGATGAAACTCCTCTCGCAAAACATACCACAAAGAAAGATCGCAGAAATGCTCTCAATAAGCCTCTGCAAGATCACAAGGGGAGCAAAAGTGCTAAAGCAGAAAAACTCAGTCTCAAAAAAAATACTAAAAACCTCAAACTGACCGTAGGTGCTTACACTACAGAGAACCACGAATAAACACGAATATACCGTACTCCTTTAATTCTCACGCATTAAATTTTCCGATTTCCTATCGGTGTCTGTTCCATGCCACGGCTAAGGGTCCTGATGCAAGCGGCAGTACCATTAGCGTCAGCAATCCGCCCATCATTATTATTGAAGAAGATTGAGGGGCTTTCGAGAACCAGAGAATTTCCAGCCCGGCTGCAAAAGCGTAACGCCAGAGAAGCCACATTCCCGCAAACAATGCTGCCCAGGAGCACCCCGCAAAAAGGCAAACCCGTTGATAGATTAGCTCACGTTGGCATGCACGGGCAAATATCCAGATCGTCCCCACCAGACTTGTCATACCTATCCCCCAGGGCAAGGCCTTGCTAAATGCCGTCTGAAACCATTCAGGAATTAAACCCAAACCACATAAGATCGCCCATATAATCAAAACCCCCCAGCTGCCGCCACACAATATACAAAGAAACCATGTTCGCCCCATCAGTGTCAGCGATGCACCTATCCCCACCGCAGCAAGTAAATACAGCGGAAACAATCCCGCCAAGCCAAGGAGCTTACTGTAACCGATTTGCTTCATCAGCCCCGTAGCAACTGTCAACGTTTCAGTCACCGTCTCGCTCTGACCAACCAGGTAGAACCATCCGATCATAAGCAGCCACGCCAGCAATATCACCGCCCATGCCATGAGCATACTCCATAATGCTGTCCAGATGACAACCATCGATTGCATTAAACTGCTTATCGGCCTTGTTGCCCGAAAGCTGGTCATCTCGAAACGTCGCCCCATTGTACCAAGATTAAGTCCAACGAATAACGGCCCGCCAAGGCTCATTAAAAATATCAGAAGAAACATCCAAAAAGTTATTACTGCTTTCTGACTTGGCATTGCTGCTCCCAAAAGAACACTTATCACGCACAGCGCCGCAATGATTGCAGGAACGGACCATCCCCTCTCTCGCCATTCCATCCAGAACTGCGCTTTCGCAGTTGAGCTAAACGCTCTGCGATTTCTCGGAAGCATATCCCGCAAACCGGCAAAACAGGCTCGCAGTCCCATCCATCCGGAGCAATCTCCCCTCCGATCACGAGATATCCCGATCACTGCAATTGCGTATGCTAGCCCAATACAAAACAACAGGCCCAGAAACTCAATGCTGGTCAATGTTTTCCATTCACTTCGCGGCAGATTAAACATATTTGCGATTCCGTATCGCGAACTTATGAATCGCTCAAATTGCACGTAACTGACGACACCAAGTCCGATTTGCAGAAGCGGAAAACCCGTCGTGATCCAGACAATAGCCTGCATGCAAGCGAGAAACGTCAACAGCAAAAGCAAAGGCCCGACTATCGGCCATGTAACCGAAAATATTATCCGCCCCGCCCCAACGGTCGCCAGATACAAGCATCCGACCATCAATGCCGGAAAGATCATCTGCCACGCCACCAAAACGGATGTCCGTACCGGATGTGTATAAAGACGCGAAGGAAAACTCAGCCTGTTCTTACGCACATTATACTGCCGAAAAAATGCCATCGCCAAAAACAAAACCATTTCAAGCTGAATGGTAAAGTAATGAACAATAACAGATGGTCCTGCGCCAATGTCAGGAAGCCGCAACCAAAGCATTGCCACACCGCCGCCAATTACTGCCAAAAAGCAAAATACCCACCAGCGGTGTCGTCGCCAGAATTCCCAGAACATCGCCATTTGTATTGAATGCATCGCTATCTCCTGTAACAAATACCCAACATAAAACTCAAAACAATATAAAATTTGTTTATTGGCACCCGTCGCATTGTTTTACCCGCGCGACAAAAACCTCATCCAGCGTTGGCGCCTTTTCATTTACAATCTGTGCGCCCAGTCGTTTCGCAGCGGCCCGCAGATCACTGATCCCGCCATTGCAAAGAAACGTCCATTCCAATCCACTTCCCACGCAAGAGATCATGCCGGGCAATTCCGGCCTCTTAGTCTGTGGTTCGCTGAATCGCAGTGTGACATTGCGATGCGACTGCCTGATGTGGTCCATGGAATCGGTCAACACTACGCGTCCTCGATGCATCATGGCCACGCTGTCGACAACACGCTCTACCTCATCAAGCAGATGGGAAGAAAACAGAACCGTTCGCCCTTCCTGAGCCACAGTGCGAATAATTGCCCCAAGTATATCCCGCCGTACCACCGGATCGAGTCCGCTGGATGGCTCATCCAATAACAAAAGTTGGGGCCGATGCGCCAACGCGACAAGCAAACCTGTCCTTGCCCGCTGTCCGCGCGAAAGAGTTCCTATTTTTTGTTTCTTATCAAGCTGAAACACCTTGCACAACTCATCTGCATATGAAGAATCCCAATTCGGATAAAACGGCTCACTGTAACGAAGCAATTCCTCGATCCGCATCCAGTCGGGCATGTCCCGATCCTCCGAGAGATACCCCGTTCGCCCCAGAGTTCCCACCGGATTGCGCACCGGATCCATCTCGAACACACGAACACTTCCCGTCTTTGCTTTAAGCAGCCCCAGAACATGCCGGATAAGCGTAGTTTTACCGGCTCCGTTTTCGCCAACAAGCCCAAACACTCCCCCTCGCGGAATACTAAGACTCACTTCTTCCAAAGCCGTCTTCTTACCGAAACGGCGGGTAACATTACGAATTTCGATGACATTATCACTCATTAGTCGTCTCCTGTTCTATACTGATCACGATTGAAAATTCCCATTTCGTTCGCGGTAACTTGATGTAAACAATTAGTTATCATTTTACTCGCGGGCATTTACTACCCTAAAGGGTATTATTCATACGGTTGCTTCTTAGCCGCAACAACTCGATCACTTCGTCCAATCCAAAATTCATTTGCCTTGCCTCTGCCAATAGCATATCGATCCGCTCGCATACAATGCGGTTTTTCTCCCTTCGTGCAAGCGGTGAACCACCGCCTGATATAAATACTCCCGCTCCCTGTCGCGTAGTAAGGATGTTCGCCTGCTCCAACTGGCGATAGGCACGAGCGACAGTGTTCGGGTTGACCAGCAACTGCTCAGCCAGTTTACGCACCGGCGGCAACTGCTCGCCGTCCTTGAGGCGGTCCGATGCAACCAGATATTTAATCTGATTGACGATTTGCAGATAGATCGGAATTCCATCATGGACCGAAATATGGATTTGCATGTCACTTCCTTATAAATACCTCAACGGCAATAATGTTCCAGCTGACACCGACCGGAATTATTGTACTACTACAATAATACAATCCCCAGGTAATCCTGTCAATGATTATATTATTATTTTGCGATTTCTTGGCCAAAAGTAACGTGAGATGTCTATAAGTGCCACTTTATCCGTGATAAAAGACCAAATGATGAGCAATGTAAATATATCGAATAACTTATTTCATGTTAGGAAAATACCGAAGAAATCAATAAAAAAGCCTCGGCCATCAGGCCGAAACCACAATTTTGATTTTTGATATTTGATTTTTACATTGAATTAGATAATTTCCGCACTTGTCTCCGGCACCCAACCTTCACTCCCGTCAGACAGCTCGATATTCAACCACCCCGACTGCTGCCGGATCACCTCAAACTCCGTCCCGGAATGCAACGGATCCTTAAAACTCGCCGGATAGTTCATCCCATCACCCTGCCGCGAAACAACCTCACTGGCAACGACCACACCGCAAACCTGATGCGAACCAACATAATTTTCAACCCCCACAGAAAACCCAAAGCATAAAAAAACAACCGCAAAAACAACCGCAAAAACATTAAACCACGTCTTCCTGCCAAACCAAAGCATCATGGTAAACACCGCCATCAACCCGCCAAAACTAAAACACACCGCCGCGAAACGCCCACGCATCGAAAAATCGTAATGCCAGAAAAACAACGTCTTAAGAACACGCCTTCGCTCACCCAATTCAACTGCATCCAACCGCCTGCTCCGCGCAAATGCAAGATTCTTTTTCACTTCCCGATTCGACCCGTCAAGCCTCTCGCTGCGCCGATAATTAACGATCGCCCTCCCAACATCACCCTTCAACAGATAAGCATTCCCAACGTTGTAATAAAGCTTCGCATTCTTAATCCCCCCTTCGTTAACGATCCGCTCAAAATGCAATATCGCCTCGCCATAGTATTTCTCCGCCTCTTCCGCCGGCGCCGACCCTGCTTTATCAAACGCCGCATTCGCCAGATCTAACTGATGATACATATCCTGCTCGTTCGCCACGCCATAAACAAGACAGGTAAACGCACAAGCTCCAAGCACCACCGAACAAGTTATCCAAAAAAACCGCTTCATCGTCATAATACTGATCACAATTAAAAATTCCCATTTTGTCCGCGGTAAGTTGCTTCCAATATAAGCAATTACATTTTTCAACGCGTCCATTTACTACCCTTAAGGGTAGACCTTTTTCTCTATAGCTTTCAAAAGTTCGATAATCCCATCCACATCTTCAACATCCCCGCCTCGCGCACCGCCGGAATAGCTCGACGCCTCAAACCCCTCCATAATCTCCCTGTAGCGATTCGCCATCTCCCCATCCCCCGTCTCTTCCAAAACAACACGTTCACAATCCATCCCCGTCAACGACCCTGCCGTCTTCCCGAATCGATCCCCCACATACTCCCGCATCGCCGCCGCAACCGCACCTCTGCCAGACTTCTCAAAATCCGCCTTACCCAAACCCCTCGCATATTTCAACCGCCCGACAGCCTTCCGCAAAGCCTGCCGCCGCTTCTTCCGCGCAACACTCTTGGCATCCCGATAAGTCAAAACCTTCACAATCGCACTAACAAAAAATCCAGCCAAAGGAATCGCCCACACCGCCGCAAATCCACCCTGAACCAGCCCCGCCACAGGAGAAAACGCTTCGCTAACCAGTTTAATATCCTCATAGTTCGCAGAAATCCCCTTCTTAACCGCCTCCACCTCACGGCTTGCAGTAGAACCACCCATCAGCTCCGCATCGGCAAAAGTAAAAACCTTCGAAGGCCTCACTTCCAAAGCTATCGCCGCGCTTTCGGTGATAACATACTCGCCCTTATCCACATCAAAATAAGCAAGCGGTATCGGAGGTATTCGAACCACAGAATCGTTCTCCGCTCGTATCGTCCTCTTAAAAACTTTCACAGCCCCCGCAACAACCCCATCCTCTCGTTCGCTTGATATCCTGAAATTATTCGCCAACTCATCAACATCTTCCAACTTTGGCCACCGAACCGGCTTAAGATAATTAACCCCGCCAACCTTGATCGTAAGCTCGATAGGCTGACCGACATCTACACTCGTAGGATCAACACTGGTCTCGATACTGTATTTGCCGACAAGGCCGTACAAGGATTCCGGCTTACCCAACTGGGGAACCGCCAGAACT
>VRUF01000292.1 GCA_019456245.1 Planctomycetota bacterium
TTATCTATCATGGGGTGAAAATGGCGGCGGGCGGGCCGATCTATCGGCTTGGCGCGGCGGTGCTGGATTATGACGATCCTTCCGTGGTGAAATGCAGGACGGCGATACCTATTTTGTCGCCGCGCGAGTATTATGAACGAGTGGGAGACGTTAACAATGTGGTGTTTTCGTGCGGGGCGATCCTTGAAGATGACGGGGAAGAATTGAAAATTTATTACGGAGCGTCAGATACTTCGATATGTGTGGGAACGGCGAATGTTAACAGTTTGATGCAGTTTTGTACTATTGCTGAGCATACTTCGTAATTTGCGTTTTAGTTGCTGGTTTTGTCTTTTCTTCTTATTTCCTGTGCTGTGTGGAGACCTACCAGGCGGGCTATGAAGACGGCTAGGAACATCTGGCCTGCTATGGCTTCAAAAGATGCGAGCATCATCATGAATTTTGCCTTGGGGACGATGTCTCCGTATCCTAGTGTGGTTAGGGTTGTGTAGCTGAAGTAAAATAGGGATGAGTCGGCTTCGCCTTCTATTACTGTGGGATCTAGTTTATATTGGAGCATGTAAAATATAGCCCAGAGGATTCCGATTAGCAGATAGACGCATACTCCGCCTAATATGGTGTTTAGGTTTATCGTTGGTTTTTTGAACATGCTTTTCATTAGGATGACTATTGTTGATGCGACGAAAATGCAGTTTATTATGGAGTTTACTATGAGGATGGCATTTTTTGCCTGGTCCGATTCGGCGTAAATGCTTAGGGCATCGAGGAGATATGCGAAAGCGGCAATGGAAACGCAGGCCCAGAAGATTTTTTTGTTTGATACTGTGACCCTTAGGCATAGAAATATGGTCAGCAGTAATAGGAGGGTTATCAGACGGAGACCTGTTTCTCTTTGTTCTTTTTCGAACAGCGGCAGGAGTAATAAAAAAGTAATCAGCATCGTCAGTAGATGTGAGTATTTGTTTGCTATGAAACGTTCTATGCTTATCAGCTTCATGTTATTCTTCCTCTTTGTCTGTTTGAGGGGATTTTGCGATCTTTTCGGAGAACGCCTGTATTATGACGTATAAGACAGGTATGAGGAAAACTCCGAAGATGGTTGCTGCTAACATTCCTCCGAAGACTGCGGTTCCGAGGGATCGTCGGCTTGCTGCGCCTGCGCCTGATGCGATGACGAGGGGGATTACTCCGAGTATGAATGAGAAGGCTGTCATTAGTATTGGACGGAATCTTAGCTTAGCAGCGGCGACGGCGGAATCGATTATGGATTTGCCTTCGGTTCGGAGCTGTTTTGAAAACTCTACGATTAATATCGCGCTTTTGCATGAAAGGCCGATGAGCAGTACGAGGCCGATCTGAGTATATATGTTGTTGTCGAACGCCCTTGCAAATGTGAAGAGTATTGCGCCGAAGATGGCGAGAGGGACGGACCATAGTATTGCCATCGGGATGGTCCAGCTTTCGTATTGGGCGGCGAGGAAGAGGTAGACAAAAACGAGGGCAAGGCCGAATATGATCGGTGCCTTGTTGCCAGCGAGGAGCTGCTGAAATGTAATTCCGGACCATTCGTAACCCATCGAGGGAGGGAGTGTGTCTTTGGCGATCTGCGTCATGGCGGCTATGGATTGGCCGGAGCTTTTTCCTGCTATGGGTTCGCCGGTTATCTGGGTGGACGGGTAGAGGTTGAAACGGAAAATTGTCTGGGGGCCGGCGGAATCGCTTACTGTTAGAAGTGTATCGAGCGGAACCATGTTGCCGTGGGCGTCTCTGACTTCAAGTTTTTCGATTTCCTCGACGCGGTTTCTAAATTCACTGTCGGCTTGTATCATTACGCGGAAGGTGCGTCCGAAGAGATTAAAGTCGTTGACGTAGACCGAACCGAGGTAGGCCTGTAAGGTGTCAAAGACGTCTTGCAGGTGGATGTCGAGTGTTTTTGCTTTTGTTCTGTCTACGTCGAGGTATAACTGGGGAACGTTTGCTCGGAAGTTGCTGTTCATTCGGGTCAGAGTGTCTGAAGCATTGCCTTCTAAAACTATGTCATTGCCGATTTTTTGCAATTGGAGGAGGCCTGCGCTTGCCTTGTCCTGAAGCTGGAATTCGAAACCTCCTGCGTTGCCGAGCCCGGTTATCGGGGGCGGGAGAAAAGCGAAAGACTGGGCTTCTTTTAAGTTTGATATTTTGTCCTGTACGGAAGCTATGATGCTGTTTACGTGGAGATTGGGGTCGCTTCGATCATCCCAGTCGTCCAGAGCGACGAAGCAGCTGCCTGTGTCGGTGATGTTCAGGGAATCGAGGAGTGAATAGCCGGAGATGGAAATTACGTCAGCTACGCCGGGAGTTTCGTTTAGGATTTTAGTGATGCGTGCAGTTACTTCGTCGGTTCGCTGGAGGGTTGCGCCGTCGGGGAGCTGGGTCTGGACGAAGAAATAGCCCTGATCCTCGTCGGGGATGAAGCCGCCGGGGACGCCTTTGAAAATGTAAAACGTGACGCCGAGCATTATTGCGAAAAGCATCATGGTAAAGGTTGTTTTGCGGACTATTTTATTTACGATGCTCATGTAGTTGTTTGTTGTGCGGTCGAATATTTTGTTGAAGGCGGTGAAGAACGGGCCGTGTTTTTGGCGGGTTGGTCTTAGTATCATGCCGCATAATGCCGGGCTTAGGGTTAGGGCATTGATTGACGAAAAGACGGTTGCCGTTGAGATGGTGAGGGCGAATTGACTGTAGAGTCTGCCTGTTATGCCGCCGATCATCGCTGTTGGGACGAAGACGGCCAGGAGTACGAGGGTTGTTGCTATTACGGGGCCGGAGATTTGCTCCATCGCTTTTTCTGTGGCTTGTTTTGCGGACAGGCCTTCCTCGTCTATTAGACGCATTGTGTTTTCCACGACGACGATCGCGTCGTCTACTACGATTCCGATGGCGAGTACGAGGCCGAAGAGGGATAGCGTGTTTATGGACATGCCGAGTGCCATCATGACGGCGAAGGTGCCAATCAGGGAGACGGGGATGGTTATGGCGGGGATGAG
>VRUF01000293.1:0-1709 GCA_019456245.1 Planctomycetota bacterium
CCCAGAATTATCTCCTGGCATATCCGCATTTCAACATCACCGCCGTAAAGTAAGCTCGTAATCGCCCTGTCCTGCGGTGAGTTGGCCGGAAGGTTAGTATCAAGCAGATACAATGGCACTCGTCCGACTGATACTTTCCATATCTGACAGATCACGTTTCGCTGAGGAAACTGAACGCTGATTGTAAGCGGCCTCTTGCTTTTCTTACGAACAAGTTCGACAGGCATATTGTGAAAATCATTATCGTTATAATGTTCCTGCTGCCAACCGTCCGTATTCAGGTACTGCCGGAAGTAACCCTTCTGGTAAAGCAATCCGATACCGATGATTGGGACGCCAAGATCGGATGCACTCTTAAGATGGTCGCCGGCAAGAATCCCAAGACCGCCAGAATATATCGGAAGGCATTCATGGATACCGAACTCCGCACTGAAATATGCGATCACAGGTTTGCTGTCCTTGGAGTATACCCTCTCATACCACGTTGGCATTTCAAGATGTTCTTTCATCTTTTGCGATGCCTGGTTGAGCTGGTAAACAAAACCTTCGTTTCTGGAAAGGTCTTCCAGCTTCGCCTGCGAAACCGTACCAAGCATCTTAACAGGGTTATGCACGCACTGGGTCCAAAGGTTAGGATCAATTCGTTTGAACAGATCGACAAATTCAGAATTCCACGCCCAGAACATATTCTTAGATATAAATTCCAATTCCTTCAGTGACTCTGGCACTGAGGGCTTTACCGTGAAGGTTCGTACCTTCTGCATAATCTCATTCCTAAAACAAACATATCCTACCATAAACTTTCGGCCAAAACCGCTGATCCAGTAGACTATTCATCGTCATATACAGGCAAACGCTTAAGCTGAAAAAACCGTTTTATAACGCACAATTGCACAATTACTTCCAATTATCGGACGTTAAGGACTGCCTGATGAACAAGCAAATAAAATAAATTGACTCAATCGGCAAGCCTGAAACCCTAATTAAACTCCGAAAAAAATACAAATCCAGCTTCATGGAGGAGTTTTTTTGACGTTTTAACTTCAAATCAGGGCTTTTTTGATTTTCTTGAGCCTTGATACTTGCTCAAATACACCAATTCTATTATTATTTTACGTTTCGTATAATCGTAACTCTAAAACCAGATAATGGTGATTGTCATGGCATAATATGCTTTATAGGAGACAAAAACGTGGCGTCAATTAAAGATATTCGCAATGTGGTATTCCTGGGCCACGGCGGTGCGGGAAAAACATCGCTGGTAGAAGCGATTCTGCACAAAACCGGAAAAATTAACCGTCTGGGAACGATAGACGACAAGTCGACAGTCTGCGACTATGACGACGAAGAGAAGCAGCGGGGAAATTCGATCACTTCAGCGCTGGCATACACAGAGCACGCAGGTAAGACCATAAACTTGGTCGACACTCCCGGATACCCCGATTTCATCGGAGGTGCACTTCAATCGATCCCCGCTGGTGACGCTGAGATCATAGTAATAAGCGCAGCATCAGGCATCGAGGTTAATACTCGCAAATTGTTCGCAGCATCATCCGACGCAAACAAACCCAGGATCATCGTAATAAATAAGATAGACGCAGAAAACATCGATCTGGCAATTCTGGTTAAGAATATTCAGGAAACTTTCGGATCTCAATGCAAATGTGCAAACCTGCCAACAGATGACAAGTCCGGAGTGATCGACTGCA
>VRUF01000293.1:1719-2733 GCA_019456245.1 Planctomycetota bacterium
ACTGCATCGCAAACGACTCCGGCTCATCAGGTGTAATGGACGTCACCGAAGCAAATACTGAACTCATCGAAAGCGTCATCGAAGCAGACGACGATGTAATGGAAAGCTATCTCTCCGGAGAGACAATTACACCGGAGCA
The DNA here is from genome assembly GCA_019456245.1 of Planctomycetota bacterium. Lineage (GTDB taxonomy): Bacteria > Planctomycetota > Phycisphaerae > Sedimentisphaerales > Anaerohalosphaeraceae > VRUF01. Next base: position 1,859 of record VRUF01000293.1, read on the forward strand.
GATTTCAACCGTGTTCTTAAAGGCATTAAAGGAAGGCACCATCGTCCCGATAGTCTTTACCGACTCCAAAAATGAGATCGGAATAACAGAACTCCTCGACCTGATTGTAAACTACACACCTTCACCCCAGGACGCCCATCAGGCGGTTCTGGTAGACGGTGAAAACGAAACACCGATCAAAGCCGACCCCGACGGACCGCTCGCCGGACAGGTCTTCCGCGTCGTTTTCGATGCCAAAAGCAATATGAAGTATGCATCGATAAGGTTATTCAGCGGAAAAATAACGCCCGGAGGAAACATCTTCGTTAACGATATGAAGAAAGGGCTCAGACCCGGACATCCACTTAAGATTCAGGGAGGCGAATCATCTGAAACCTCCGAAGGAATCGCAGGCGACCTCGTCACACTGGCAAAGATAGACGAGCTAAAAACCGGCGACCTCGTACACGACGGATCCATGGCGGGCAAGTTCCCAATGCCACCGTTCCCCAAGCCTATGTTTTCACTGGCCATCGAACCGGCAAGCCGAGGCGACGAAAACAAAATCAGCGCCGCAATCGACAAACTTTGCGATGAGGACGTATGCTTTAAGGTTGCAATGAACAAGCAGACAAAAGAGCGTGTAATGAGCGGCCTCGGTGACCTCCATTTGCGAGTAATGCTTGCCAAATTGGAACACCGCTACAAGGTAGGTTTGATCACAAAACAACCCAAGATTCCATACCGCGAAACCATCATAGGCAAGGCAGATGGACATTATCGTCACAAAAAACAGTCAGGCGGCGCAGGACAGTTCGGTGAAGTATATCTCCGTATAGAACCTGCAGAACGTGATGCGGACCCGTCACTGGAATACTCATGGGACATCTTCGGAG
>VRUF01000293.1:2743-3008 GCA_019456245.1 Planctomycetota bacterium
CGGATGCCCGATGCAGGACATAAAAGTTTCGGTGTACGACGGTAAGTATCACGCGGTCGACTCAAAGGAAGTAGCATTCAGGGCAGCCGGAAAAGGCGCTTTCATCGACGCAGTCCAAAAAGCAAAACCGGCACTGCTCGAACCTATCGTAAACATGGAAGTAACATGTCCCGCAGACAACATGGGTGACATCACAGGCGATCTCGCTGGACGTCGCGGAAGGATAGAAGGACAGGACATGCTGGCAGGGAACATGGTCATCATC
>VRUF01000037.1:0-6534 GCA_019456245.1 Planctomycetota bacterium
GTCTTCGTCGGTAAGGCTGCCGAGATCAACATCGGGAAAAGATATTTCAGACCACTCGACAACATTTGCAACGGTACATGATATATTACATGTGGCACTTGCCGGCGGCCCAACTGCCAGGGACGGGACCGGCGAACTTGACAAGAGGCATCCTGCCAACAAAATGATTGATAATCCAGCGTTTTTCATCACCCTGTCATTATATCAAATCAAGGTAGGAAAGTCAAGGATACCAGTTCATCCGAAGGTTATGGGACTTTCGGTTATTACTAAGAAAAATTAAATAATTATTCCTGAGATGGTGAGTTTAAGGTTTTGGCGGTGTGTTTTCGTGTGTTATTGATTGTATTAATGGGATTTTGATGAGTATGAGGTCCTATAACCGGTATGAATTTTTGCTGATTTTGGTTAGACAGTAGTGAAGGTGGATTTGCATTAAGTGTGTATTTTATTAAGCCGATAGTTTTGAGCACGGGACCACGGTATTAAAAAGTGGTTTGTAAAGAAATCAGTGATTATGCGGGATTTACGTTATGAATAGTTTGTCGAAATTCTTATTGCTTTGTGCAGTTTGCATTGTAGTGATTGCTTTTACTGTGGAATCGACATTTGGTGCCACCGATCTCGCTACATGTGCCATATCTGTAACGGTTGATACTATCGTAGAGTGGGTGCCCGGGAATTTTCCCGCTATTAACCTGGATACGGAGGAATCTTCAATTTCCAACCGGGATGATAGTCCGGAAGGCAATAAGTCCCTGGTATTATACCTAAATGGTAATACGACGCTTACCGCGAACACTACGGGGACGACCGCTCAATTGACAGATGGTTCAGACTTTCTTATTACAAAATATACGTTAACGTTTGATGGTAATGGAGTCGCCGCTTCAGGTGCCACCGATGCCGTTATAGCTACCATTGGTTCGGATACCTTGGAAGATTATAGCACTTTTCTAAATCCAGGGCTGCTTATAACTCATATTAGTGAAGATGGTGCGACTACGGCTACACTGGGTGTCGAGGCGACGAATGACACTGGCACCCTTGCCGATGCCGGTAGTTATTCATGCACACAAACCATTACCGCTACCTGGTAAACTAATACTTAATCTGATTTGGAGCTAAGAATATTTAGTCAATAAGATTTAAATTAAGAGAATAATCATGAAAAGGAATTCGCATATTTGCTTTGGAGGAGCAGGGTTGATTGCCCTGTTCTTTTTTATTTTACAGGGGATTGGTTTTGCGGGTATAGCGGTGACTCCGCTGCAGCAGTGGGTCGAGGCCAAACCAGGTAGAAACGCTACCTTCTATATCACAGTGACCAATAACAAGCGAAATGAACAAGGTCAACCCTGTCCAGTCAAGGTGAATATACTGGATTTCACGGTTTCCGAGACGGGTCAACTTTCCTTTGGTCCGGAACAGAAACACGCAAGATCCGCCGCGGATTGGATTAGCATTGAAGAGAACAAAATTGTTTTTGAGTCGGGTGAATCCAGAAAGATAAAGTTCAATGTGTCCGTCCCTATGAATGCCGATGGTGATTACTGGGCCGCTGCTATGATCGAGATCGGTGAAACCAGAGAGGGCGAAAAAGGGGTGCAGGTAAAGTTTCGGACGGGCTCCGGCATATTCATCCATGTGGCCAGGAGAAACTACATCGAACGCGGAAGTATTATTGAATCAAATGTTAACATACCAGAGTTTGCTACAACCGATAATCTTACCGAAGAGATTTCCACAGAGTCGGCTTCTGAGGAAGTCAAGAAAGATCCAGTATTTAAAATAAATGCGAAACTGAAAAACGATGGTTTGGTGGCGATTCTGGCAAGAGGGAAAGCCTATCTTTATTCGAATGGCTGGCGGAGAGTAGCTACTATTCCGTTGCATGCGGGCCGAAGACGAGTGCTGCCGGATGACGATCGCTGGTTTACGGGTGTGATGGCGCAGCCTTTGCCCGCCGGAGATTACAAGCTGCGTGTATTCTTTGCATCTGATTCGAAGTACAAGCGGACGATGACTCGTGACATGGAGTTTTCGATAAGCGATGAAAAAGCGGTTTCGTGGATGGCGGATTTTGTGAATAACGACAGCAGGGAGACGCTTGGTATCAAACCGCAAAATATCGCGTTGCAATTGAATCCCGGTCGCCTTACGGCAGCGCGGTTTCAGGTTACTAACCAGACATTAGGTACAGTTCTTATGAACTGTAGTGTTGAGGGCGAAGGGGCTTCTGCTGATTGGATTGAGATGAAGACGATTGATTTTACTCTTGCTCCCAAGGGTAGTCATTCTGCGGCATGCCTGGTGAAAGTTCCCGTCGATGCCAAGGCCGGAGAATATAAATGGACGATTAATATCGAGACCGAACGTCCGTCGCTTAGTAGCCAGGGAGAGAATAATATCGAACGGTATAAAATACCTCTCAGCGTTGTCGTAGATGATACTTCTCATCTTGTAGTAAATAAATAAGGTTAACTATAATGAAGTTAACAACGAGACAAAAATTAATTTTCATAGCGAGCATATCGCTGACCCTTGTTTTTGGCGGTATTACCGTCGGCGGTGAAGATGTAGATGGTCAAACGCCGATAAGCGTTCACAACGTTTGGGTGGATGTTCCCCTGGGGCAGGTTTTTCGGGATATATCGATCGAGACCGGTGTGATTATCGCTACGTGTCCTCATATGCCCGACCCCCTTGTGTCGCTTGACGCCGGTTTAGGGAAAGATTTGGATGTTTGCCTTGGAGAGTTGATTACGGGGCAGGGCCTTTTTGTTAATCAAAGGAGTAAGCGGTTTTATCTTATAAGCGGCGGCGATCCGTTATGTCCGAGTGCTTTGGAGACGGCAACTTCAAAACGTATCGACCTGAAGTATATAACGGCGAGGCACCTTCAGTCATCGATACCTAAATCGATGGAGAAATACATTACAACCGGTGAACGAATGAATGAAATTTTTGTGTATGCGCTGCCGGAAATTTCATCGCATGTAATGGACCTCGTTCGTAAGCTTGATATCCCGCGTCAGCAGGTGATGCTTGAGGTTCTTGTGGTGGATATATGGGAAGATACGACCGATAAACTTGGATTGAACTGGGATTTTTCCAGTCCGCATACGGCGTTTAACACGCTTGATGGCGCAGGATCTTTTACGGGTCTTGGGAGTTATGCAAGTATTGCAGCGAGCAATCTGACTCAATTGAGTTTGACACTTAACGCACTGATTTCGGAGAAACGCGCGAGCATTCGTTCGCGTCCGAGAGTTGCAACCCTTAACGGTGAAAAAGCATCTATCGATATCTCTCTCGACGAGTATTTTTCGATAGCTACTGATGTTTACGGTGGGTCTTTGCGTACAAAACTTGAGGTGATAAAGTCGGGTGTTCTGTTGGAAATTACGCCTCATATCGGCGATGACGGTGATATTACCGTTGACGTTATGACGGAAGTAAGCGATGTTGCCTCGCGTCAAAATACGGCTACCGGTCAATCAGGAGCCAGCGGTGATCTGCCTGTGATCAGGCGCCGCAAGGCAAATACCCGTGTGAGGGTCAAAGAGGGCGATGCGATTGTGATAGGCGGTCTTATCGAGGTACAGGAGACAACCGACCGTAAGAAAGTTCCGTTTCTGGGGTCGCTTCCTATCGTAGGCGGTCTTTTCACGAGCAAAGAAGACAGGACTTCTAAAAAGGAAGTTATGATATTTATTACTCCGAGGATAATGCAGGAAGGGACGATTGCCGTTTCGGATCGTCATGAGCTGATAGATGAAGTTCAAGAAGCTGAAGAGCTTCGAGATGTTGCTACTTTTTTTGACGTTCGCAATTATAAAGGTCATGCAGATGTTAAGAAAGTTTCCGGTGAAAGTGAAACGGTGGATTATTATTCGGATGAGTTTGTCAGTGCGTTAGAAATACAAGAGCAGGCAGATGATGAGGCGGCAGAGTCCCGTTCAGACGGGCTGCTTGATCCTGATGAAGAACGCAAGATGCTGCTGGAAGCGATTGCGTTACTTGATACAGAAAAATAAAATTAAAAATCAAAATTATGGAAACGGCCTTTGGTCGAGATGAGTTAATATAAAGTTTTTTGTTTGGAGTTGTTGTCAGTGAAATCTGTTGTTGGATATATTTTGGTTTTGGTAATTGTTCCAGTGCATATTTTTGCGGCTGTTGTGAACTGGAGTGGCAATTTTGGCGATATTATTTTGCCGAATATTACCAGCCAGGGACAGATTCGTGAAGACAGTTCTACGATTACGCTCTTTTTAGACGGAGACGCTGAAATTTCCGCTAACAATACCGTAAGCGGACCGGCAGAATTGTCCAGTGCGACGGATATACTCGTAACGAAGTATATGCTGTCTTTTGATGGCGACGGGGCCAGTGCTACCGGTGCAGATGATACCTCCTATGAAACTTACAATTCTTTTATCTCGACTCCTGTGACAATATTATACGTGGCAAGTGACGGTGAAGTAGATGTAACCCTATATGTTCAAGCAAGCAATTATCCCGACAATGTGGCGGATTCGGGTGCATATACCGCGACACAAACTCTTACAGTTACCTGGACAGGACCATGATGAATACTGATTATAGCGAAATACTTTTACAGGAAGAAGAACGGGCATTGCGTATCGAAGAATCGATCGTTGATTTACAAAAGCGATTTGCTCTTTGCGAAGCTGGCGTCACTGCCGATGAGATGGTCGAGATCGGGGAAGTACTTGATGACAGCAAACTTCTTCTGGGTGTAATAGACAAACAGGCGACGAGTAAAAGTATATGGCAAATCGCTTGTGCTTGTTTGGTGCTGGTGTTAATGGCTGGGTCCTTTGTGTGCTACGATCTGTATGTCAGCGGTGAAAGCCAGATGGCCAAGCTTGGGAATGCAGAGGCGAATGTTCAAACGGCAGGGAGCGCACTTGCCAGGGCAGAGGGAAAAGTTAAAGCTCTGGAAGCCGAACTGGCCGCTTCGAAGGGAGAGCTTGAGCGTGTCACAGAAGAATTGGCCGGTTCGAAGAATGAGGTGAAGGCGTTTATGAGTGCCCTTGCCGAATCGAACGTCAAGGTAGAGGGGCTGAAAAAGCAACTGACGGATACCTCTAGCCAACTTAAAGACTTGCAGGATCGCAACGATCAGGTTGTAAAGAAGATGAAAGAACGACTTGAGCAACTTTAAACGCTGGTGTTTTAAACGATTTTCCAGTTTTTGTGGGGCAAAAGGGGGACTTTTAGGGTGAAAAACAAGGTTTTGTGGGAAATTTTGAGGACGGGATGGGGTTTTGTTTTGATTTTAAAGTCTAAACATGTTGTACTTGACAGTCTTGTTTGAGATATTGAATCCTACAGGGATAGCGTAATGGATAAAGTTTCAGTTCAGTTAGATTCGAAGTTGGGGTATGGTTTCATACCGTCTCAGTTTCTCCCTGCAAACATGGACGAATATTATCTACGCAATGAGCAATTGGACCAGCCAGCCCGCAGGTGGCGCAAGCTTAGCGGCGATGAGATTAAGGCTCTTGAAAAGAACGGCAATGTTTCGGGCAGGTGGGAGGATGTTCTTGTTACCGATCAGTTCGATGTCGGCCAGGTAACAAACTGTCAGTTTTACGGGCTTATCCGGATCGGCAGAGTGCGAAAGGTTGTTCTTGAGTGCGATGGGCTGCAAGTGCCTTGCGGTATTACGAACAGCCGAATTGTTGCCTGTGATATCGGAGATGACGCGGCGATCCATAACGTCGGGAATCTTGGGCATTATATAATTGGCGACAGGTGTATCGTCTCAGATGTGGATGAGATGCTTACGACATGCGTTGCGAAATTTGGTAACGGCATCGTTAAAGACGGCGAGGATGAAAGCGGGCGAGTTTGGATGCCGGTGATGAACGAGGCTTCGAGCAGGAGTGTTTTGCCGTTTGACGGGATGAGGGCTGGCGATGCTTATATCTGGGCGAGGTGGCGTGATGATGTGCTGCTTCAAAAGAAACTTAAAGAGATAACGCAAAAAAGTTTTGACAGCCGTCGGGGAGTTTATGGGACGGTCGGCGAGCAGAGTGTGATCAAAAGTTGCGGTTTGATAAAAGATGTCAAGGTCGGTTCGCACTGCAATATTGCCGGTGCGAATAAACTTGAGAACCTGACTGTTAATTCCAGCGAAACGCAACCTACGCGTATCGGCGAAGGGGTAGCGCTCCTCGACGGTATTGTGGGGCTTGGTTGTTCTGTTTTGCATGGGGCCACGGCGATTCGATTTGTGATGGCCGGCAATTCGAATCTTAACTACGGCGTTCGTTTGATCGACACGTACATGGGGGACAATTCGACGGTTTCATGCGGTGAGGTGCTAAATAACCTGATATTTCCCGCGCATGAGCAGCATCACAATAATTCTTTTTTGATCGCCAGTGTTGTTAAGGGGCAGAGCAATGTCGCTGCCGGTGCTACGATCGGTTCCAATCATAACAGCAGAGCTAATGATGGCGAAATCGAGGCGGGCAGAGGGTTTTGGCCCGGTCTTTG
>VRUF01000037.1:6544-16738 GCA_019456245.1 Planctomycetota bacterium
TGCCGGTTTGCTTCATTTGTGCTGCTTGCCAAAGGTGATTATCCCGCGGAGTTGGATATTCGGCTACCTTTTTCCATGGTCAGCAATAATGCATCGAAAGATCAGCTTGAGGTTATGCCGGCTTATTGGTGGCGTTATAATATGTATGCACTGGCGAGGAATGAACGGAAGTTTAAGAGTCGCGATAAGCGAATTGCCAGAGGTCAGAATATCGAGTTCGATTCGCTTGCGCCGGATACTGTCGAAGAGATAGTACAAGCGAGGAGTTTGCTGAAAGGTGGGACGATTGAGGGGATGGAGAAATCCCGGCGTGAGATTTTTATCGTGGACTCTTTTGAAGCTTCTCAGGCTTACGGTGAGATGCTTCATTATTATGCGGTGAAAAATCTGGCGAAGTATTTTACGGAGAATCCGCCGGCTACGTTTGATTCCATGGTTGATCAACTGGGCGGTAAGCGCGAATGCGAGTGGGAAAATATTGGGGGCCAGTTGGTCCCTGCCGCTTCTGTTGGTGCGATACGTTCGGATATCGTCTCTGGTAAGCTTTCTTCCTGGGACGATATTCATGATCGTATGGATGAGTTGTGGGATGGCTATGCGTTACAAAAACAACGTCACGCGTTGGGGATACTTTATGAAATTACGGAAGTAGAGAAGCTTGAAAGGGCCGATTGGGTTGATGCTTTGGATAGGGCAGTTGAGATACAGGAACTTATCTGCGAGCGGGTTTATGCCAGTCGCAAAAAAGATTTTGATAATCCCTTCCAGCAGGCTACATACAGGTCTACCGAGGAGATGACCGCTGCCCTTGGCGGGGTGGATGACGATGCTTTTGTGAAAGAAATACGAAACGAGACCGAAGCATTTAAGCAAATCATCGCCAAAATCAGGAAGAGAAACTGATTATCAAAACATTTCTTAGCACGATGTGCTGAAAATGCATTTCATTGAATAAATAAGAATGCTGCTTCTGCGCCTTTTTATTGCATATAAAGCGATATGTGGGGTATTGAGGGATTTTGGAAGTATGTATTTTGGTGAATTTATCGGACCTGGGGTTGATTTATACGTCAGGAAAAAAAACTTTTTTCGTTTTTTCACCAGCGTATGTAGTGATACGCATATTTGTGGGTTTATCCGATTAATACCGCGTAGTTAATTGTCGATGAAAGATTAAGTGGTATTAGTGTAAATTCATATTTGCCAGCGGTTTTGGTAAGGAATTCTATGTTGAAAAACTTATTGTGCGGTATTTTATTCGTAACAGTGTTTTTTGTTTTTGTTCCGATAACATATTCGGGTGCTGAATCAAACAGGCATTTCAAGGGGGCTTTTCTGCCGCTTGTCGATCATGATGAAGTTAACTTCGGTGATTTTTTTGATCGTCCGGAGTCACCTACTATTCGTATCGTAACAGTAGATAAATTGTCTAATGTTGGCAATCTGGCAGCTTCGGGCGAAGTCGACGTTATTTTTGTTATGTGCCCCGTTGCCGCAGAGGTGATGTTCAGCATGCCCGGTTTTGAGTTGGGTGAATCTTTCAAGAGTGAGGTTAAAGGGCTGGCGGCGAACGTTCGGGCGAGATCGTTAGCTCATGGCGGTAGTTTATCCGGCGGTGAAGATGGCGTGCCGGATAAAACGATAATTGAAAGATCGGCTGAGATAAGCGAGTCACTTCAAAAGGTTATCGACGCCAGATTGAAGATTCTTGGCAAGTACGCGGAAGATGCTTTTATTGTCAATGCGGTAAAAAAAGCTAATAGCCAAAAGTTAAGTCTGGATGAGATTAAAAAGCTGGACTTGAAATGGATAAGCGGAGCGGAAAGCGATTTTGTAAATACGGTTCTAGGCAGCGATGTTAGTCGCTTACTTAGAAAAAAAGTGAGATCGAATAAGCTGCTCTATACGGAAGCGTTTTTATGTGACAATCAAGGTGCTACGGTTGGTACATATCCACGGACTTCGGATTACTGGCAGGGCGATGAGGAGAAATTCACGAGATGTTTTAAGGACGGCGATGGGGAGATATTTGTCGGTCCGTTGGAATTTGACGAAAGTACCGGCAGCCGTTCGGTTCAGATTTCGGTGCCGGTTAAAGATGACGGGAAAACCATCGGAGTGCTGGTGGTTGGACTTCGAAATATAAAATAACAAAATCGAGAGGATTTGGAATATGCGTTTTAAGTCTATTAAGACACGGCTTGTTTTTACGATAGGCTTCTGTTTTTTGGTTATCATTCTGGCATTGACGATATACAGCGGCGATACTTTGCGAAGGGAATCTGTCGGCTCCGCAAAAGAGAATGCATTATCTTTCGCTCATGATTTCAGCGGTCATATCAAAGCCGAGATTGAAGTTGCTCTCGATGCGGCGCGGACATTGGCGCAGACATTGTCGGCTGTGAAAGACAGCGATTCGCCGTTGGATATCGGTCGCGATCAGATCAATTGCATTCTTAAGACGATACTTCGTGAAAACGAATCATTTGTGGGGGTCTATACTCTTTGGGAACCGGATGCTTTTGACCAGATGGACTCTTCTTATGCCGGTCTTGAAGGGCATGATGCTACGGGCCGTTTTATTCCATACTGGTCTCGGGGTTCTGAAGGATTTACGTTGGCCCCTCTTGTGGATTACGCGACGGAAGGGGTTGGAGATTATTACCAGGTGCCCAGGAGTACTAAATGCGAAGCTATTATCGAGCCGTATTTATATCCGGTTCAGGGCGAAGAAGTACTTATAACGTCTCTTGTAGTCCCAATCATTCATGAGGGAACGTTTTATGGGATTGCAGGTGTTGACATAAAGTTGGATACGATCCAGGGATTTGTTGACGATGCGGATTTCTACGAAGGTAAAGCAGAGATCAATATTATTTCCAACAACGGTTTAATTGTTGTTGCATCGGGACGTCCGGAGCTACAGGGAAAGGATATGTCAGTAATTCATAAAGACAGCTATCAGGATATTGTCTATATAAAGAGCAGGACGTCTGTAGTTGAAGAGGACGAAGGTCGTTTTGCAGTGTTTACTCCCATTGAATTTGGCAGAACAACTTCGCCGTGGGCCGTAAATATAAACATTCCAACTGACATTATTACCGCTGAGGCTGAAAAACATATCCTGTATACGGTTACGATGGGTATTGTAATAGGCAGTATTTCTCTTATATTGATCTATTTACTTGTTGGAAAGCTTGTTGCTCCGTTGTTGTCTCTCACGAAGATCGCCGAGAAGGTCGCAGTTGGTGATTTGGATTGTGATAATACTCTCACTTCAAACGATGAGGTCGGTAAAGTTTATTTTGCTTTTTCCGAGGTTGTGAATTCATTGAAAGAGATAACCACTGTGTGCGAAGCAGTAGCTTTGGGAGACTACACTAAAAAGGTGAACGTCAGGAGCGAAAACGACGTTCTCAGTAAATCGATAAATCAAATGAGCGAGACCCTTCAAACCGTTGTAAAACAGGCTAATTCTATTGCAAAAGGAGATTACTCCACGGATATAATTCCTCGTTCCGAAGTTGACGAGCTTGGTGTTGCCCTTGCGAATATGACCACACAGCTTAGAGAGACGATCGAAGAGAATCAGCGTGAGAATTGGGTAAAGAACGGTAAGTCGCAGCTGTACGATAAGATGCGTGGTGAACATTCGATGCAGGATATGGCACAAAACATCATAACGCATCTTGCAAAATATCTTGATGCAAAGATCGGAGCGATCTACCTGAAAGACGAAGATGACACCCTTAAGATGGCCGGCAGTTATGCGTATACCAGGCGTAAAGGTATTTCACATGAGTATAAGGTAGGAGAGGGGCTTGTCGGTCAGTCTGTGCTGGAAAAGAAAACTATTGTCGTTACAGACGTACCGGAAGATTATGTCGTAGTTCAATCGGGAGTTGGCCAGGCGGCGGTAACAAATGTCGTTATCATGCCATTACTCTACGATAATGAAGTTACCGGTGCGATCGAGCTTGGTTCTTTCCACGATATTACCGACGATCAACTGGATTATCTTTCTAAGGTGGCGAATAATATTGCTATCTCGATAAATGGTACGCAATCACGAGTGAAGATGGTAGCGTTACTGGCGGAGACACAGAGGCAGTCGGAAGAGTTGCAGAGTCAGCAGGAACAATTGCGGGCCACAAACGAAGAGCTTGAAGAGCATACGGAGAAGCTGAAGAGTTCCGAGGAGACGCTCAAGGCGCAACAGGAGGAGCTTGAACTTTCAAATGCGCAGATGGAAGAGAAGACAATAATTCTTGAAGAGCAAAAGGACGAACTTGAGCAATCGTGGAGTCAGGTTCAGGCCAAGTCTAAAGAGTTGGAGGCGTCAAACAAATACAAGTCTGAATTCCTTTCTAATATGTCGCATGAACTGAGGACGCCGCTTAACAGTTTGCTGATTCTCTCAAAAATGTTTGCCGAAAACGTAGATGGTAATCTTACAGAAGATCAGGTCGAATCTGCAAAAGTCATACATGAAGGTGGGTCGGATCTGCTGAGTTTGATAAATGAGATACTCGATCTTTCCAAGATTGAGGCCGGTAAGATGCAAATTAATATCGAAAAAGCACGTGTGCAGAATATTGTCGGAAGTCTTCAGAAAAATTTCGCACATTTTGCAGGTAAAAAATGTGTGGATCTGAAAACGGAAATTCAGGAAGGAACTCCCGAATTTATCACAACTGACAGTAAGAGGTTAAAGCAGGTTTTAAAGAATCTACTTTCAAATGCGTTTAAGTTTACTTCCGCCGGCAGTGTTACGATCTCCGTGGGGATGGTTGGGAAAAACATAGATCTTTCGCATAGCGGATTGGTTTACAGCAAGTCAATCGCTTTTGCAGTTTGCGATACAGGGATAGGTATATCTAAAGAGAAGCAGGAAATGATTTTTCAGGCATTCCAGCAGGCCGACGGCACGATTGACAGGGAATATGGCGGGACGGGACTTGGGCTTTCGATTTCCAAGGAGATGTCGCAATTGCTTGGCGGTGAAATTCAATTGGAGAGCGAAGAGGGCAAGGGCAGCACATTTACGTTGTATTTGCCCATTAGCGGCAAAGAAAACGTTTGTAAGGACAAAGTCGAAGTCGAGATGAGCGACGATTCGGATGCCGATGAAATGGCGAATTGCCAGAGCGTATCTGCATCACATATTGCTCAACGCCCTGCGATGGCGACGATAGACGATGACCGGGATAATATCAGTGACGACGATAAGGTGATACTGATCGTTGAAGATGATGAACGGTTTGCGAAGATACTGGCCGATATCTCGCATGAGAAAGGGTTTAAGTGTCTTGTTGCAGGCGATGGAGAGACGGGTGTTCAGTTTGCGATAGACAGACAGCCTGAAGCCATCATTCTGGATGTCGGGCTTCCCGGGATGGACGGTTTTTCGGTTATCGATAAGCTTAAGGATAACCCGAAGACCAGGCATATTCCGGTTCATTTTATGTCGGCACGTGACGAGAGGCAGTCCGAGGCCAAGGCACTGACTATGGGGGCGATCGGCTATATAACCAAGCCTGTGAGCAAAGAACAGCTTGATGGGGTTTTCGATAATATCCGTCAGTTTATTTCAGGCGATATTAAGAAGCTCCTTGTCGCAGAGAACAACACAGAGACAAGGGAAACTATTGTTGATCTAATCGGCAGCGCCGATATTGAAATAGCTACTGTCAGTACTGGTCAGGAAGCTTATGAGCTTTTGAAGACGCAAAAGTTCGACTGTATGGTTCTTGATCCGTCTTTGCCGGATATTTCAGGATTTGAGTTTTTGACCCAGATGAAAGACGATAACGACATCGTGTCAAAACCGCCGGTGGTTATATATTCAGGGAAAGATCTTTCCAGCAATGAATTGAAGGAATTGAAGGAGTATGCTGGAAATGTGATCGTCAAAGGCGCACAATCGCCAGAGACGCTTATGGATGAGACCTCTTTGTTCCTCCATCGTGTTGAGACCTCCTTACCCCAGCAGCAGCAGCGTATGATACGTATGGCTCATGATAAGGAAACCATATTGCAAAACAAGAAGGTTCTCGTCGTTGACGATGACATGCGGAATGTTTTCGCGCTGTCACATGCTTTAAAGTCAAGGGGTATGAATGTTCTAAGGGCGGAAAACGGTTTGGAGGCCCTGGATATTCTGGAGGCCAACGACGATGTGGATATTGTACTTATGGATATTACGATGCCGGTGATGGACGGATATGAAACTATGAGAAGGATACGTGCCAAGAAGAAGTACTGGAAACTTCCGATACTTGCATTAACGGCAAAAGCAATGGATGGTGACAGGGAAAAATGTATCGAGGCTGGTGCCAACGATTACCTCGCAAAACCGATCGATGTGGAGAAGGTGCTTTCGATGTTTAGAGTTTGGTTGTACATGTAACAGGGATAGATTTGCTATGGCGATGGATACACAACAAATAGAAGTTAGTCTTTTACTGGATGCGATGCATCTGAAGTATGGATATAATTTTAGCGGTTATTCCAGGGATATGCTTACACGGAGGGTACTGAGCAGGTTGTCCAAAAGCAGATTTGACAATATTGGTGAGATGATACCGGAAGTACTCCATGAGCCGGAATTTTTCGATTCGCTAATCTACGATATTTCTATAACCGTTACAGAGATGTTCAGGGATCCAGGAGTTTATAAAAGCCTTCGAGAAAAGGTTCTTTCGGTTTTGAAAACTTATCCGAATATAAATATCTGGCATGCCGGATGCGCCACGGGCGAGGAAGTCTATTCGATGGCGATCATGTTAAAAGAAGCCGGCCTTTATGACAGAGCCCGCATATACGCTACTGACATCAACGACACCGCTTTGAAAAGGGCGGAGGAAGGAATATACCCTGTTGAGAATATACGGGAGTATACTCGGAATTATCAACTAGCCGGAGGAAAAGGATCTTTTGCCGATTACTATCACGCAAAATACGGAGTTGCAAAGATGGACAAGTCGTTGAAAGAGAATGTTACATTTGCCAATCACAGCCTTGTAGATGACGGCGTCTTTGCAAGGATGCATTTGATCGTGTGCCGTAATGTTTTTATCTATTTTGATAAGACGCTTCAGAATCATGTCTTGAAGCTGTTCCTTGACAGTCTTTGCGAAGACGGATTTCTTTGCCTTGGAAACAGCGAGAGTATAGCGTTTTCAGATTTCGCGCAAGATTTTGTCGAAGTTGTGAAAAACGAAAAAATATATCAGAAAGAAACATTAGCCGTAAAGCAGATATGAACAGCGAACCAGAAAAAATTAAAATATTTCTTGTAGACGACAAGCCTGCAAACCTCTTCGTTTTACGAAAGATATTGAGCGGTATTGATGTCGAATTGATCGACGCGCAAAGCGGTAGCGAGGCATTGGAATATACGCTTGAGAACGATTTCGCGCTAATTTTGCTGGATGTTCAGATGCCCGGGATGGACGGCTATGAAGTGGCCAGGTATCTCTACAACGAAGAAAGAACAAGGCATATCCCGATCATATTTATAACCGCAATTAACCGAAGTGAGAAGTTTGAGCTTAAAGGCTATCAGACCGGGGCCGTCGATTTCATGTTCAAGCCATTGAACGAAGAGATACTGGTCAGTAAGGTAAAGGTCTTTCTTGAATTGCATCAGGCTAAAACGAAACTGATGGATACGAATAAGGAACTCGAAGAATCGGTTAAAAGAGCAGATAATATGGCGCAAAAGGCGATCGAAGCAGGACGTTCCAAGGACGAATTTCTTGCAAATATGAGCCATGAGATACGTACGCCGATGAATGCCATTATAGGTTTTAGTAGTCTCTTAGCCGACGAGGAGCTTACGCTGGAACAGAAACAATATGTCAATACCATTCGGGATGGCGGTGAGAATCTTCTGGAGCTCATTAATGACATCCTGGATTTCTCGAAGATCGAAGCCGGTCAGATGGATGTAGAAAAAGTCGAATGCAGATTAGGAAAGCTTCTTAATTCGGTTTTTGTGTTGATGAAACCCAATGCCGATGAAAAAGGCCTTGACTTTAAGATCATAGAAGACGGCGAAATGCCGGAGAATATATTTACCGACCCGATCCGATTGCGTCAGTGCCTGATCAATCTTGTAAACAATGCAATTAAATTCACATCAAAGGGACACGTACATATTCGCCTCTCGTTGGAAAATAAAAAAGATGGGCCGTATCTGACTATTAAAGTCGAAGATAGCGGTATCGGCATACCTCAAGAGCGACAGCGTGCGATATTCGAATCATTTACACAGGCAGACGGCAGTACAACACGCAAATATGGCGGTACTGGTTTAGGTTTGGCAATCACGAAACAACTTAGCGGACTTCTTGGCGGTTTGCTGGCAGTGACCAGCGAAGAGGGGTCCGGTTCGGTTTTCTCGCTTACGATCCCGATAGGCTTTGACGAGGACAATCCGCCTGTGCCGGATAGAAATAAACTTGCCGACGAATCAGAAACTAAGTCTGAGATCGAGCAGGTTAAATTTTCAGGGACTGTGCTAGTCGCCGAAGATAATAAAGTCAACCTGAAGTATATGGAGTTGATGCTGGGTAAAATGGGATTTGAAGTGCTTGTAAGCAGCGATGGGGACGAGACTGTCGAAAAAGGGCTCAGCGGTCACTATGACTTGATATTCATGGATATGCAGATGCCTTTTAAAAACGGTTACGAAGTCACAAGAATACTTAGAAAAGAGGGGATAACAACACCCATAATTGCTCTGACAGCGGCCGCTATGATAGATGACGAGAAAAAATGTATATCTGCTGGCTGTGATGATTATCTTTCCAAGCCGGTTAATAAAAAACAATTGGTGGATGTTATTTCTAAATATTTAATTATTGTCCAGGGTGCCGAAAGTAAAAAATAGCTTATTGGCTTCCGTTGAAGGTGGGGGGTGTTTTGTAAAAATCGTAGCCGGATCTGGCTAACTTAGCTCCGAGATCGAACAGCTTGTTCATTTCTTTTTTGTCAAATGTCAGCTTGTCTGCCAGAACGCTTGTGTCTGGGATGCCAACGTAATTAAAGTCAAAATGATTTCGCTGTGTGGCTGCGTAGATACAATGCAGGTGGTCCTCACCATGCGCCTTGTTTAATGTTGACAGGGCCCTTTTTGTGATCTTTAAAAGGCTGCGTGAGACCTGTTCCGGAGAGGGTTTTATTTTGTCGTTGCGTATTATATAAATAGAATTTCCCGGTTGTCCGTCTTTCTTTTCGACTGTGGGGAAATGCAGCATAAAATCGCAAACGAAAGCGTCGGTTATCATTCCTCCGTCGCAATGCATCTCATCGTAAAGGCGGCCTGCAACGCTAACATCGAAAAAGACCGGCGGAAATATGCATGGTATCGAAACGGATGCCAGCATAATCTTTTTGTATATCTCCAGTGCCTTCGGGTGGTTGCTGTTTGCAATTGCGCCGATGTTCCAAACGACAAGACGTTGTGCGTCGAGGTTGGCAGTGGCAACATAAAACCGCCTTCCATTGGAATGAGCTGTAGCAATTGCTTTCAGGTGGGCTTCATCGGCGTATTTCCCTATGAGCTTTTCTAAAGGACCGGTATCGGCAAAAGATTCGTTCCAAAGCCACGATATTAGACTCCTCGTGTTGAACACATTCAACGTGCTGACGGTCGTGTATATTTCTTTAAGGAGAGAATCATAGTCTGGTCCGAGAAATGCCAGGGAAGCGATTAGTGCCCCGGTACTGATTCCTGTGACAATTTTAAAATTCGGCCTTGTTCCTGCCTGGGACCATCCGCATAAGAAGCCTGCACCGAATGCTCCGTTTGCTCCGCCGCCGGCTATGGCTAAAATGTCGTATGGAGTAAGTCCGTCGTCTCTTTTCGGAAAGTCATCTTCATGCTCCTGTTTGATAGATTCCAGAAGATCGGCTTTGAACAGATTCCGGTTCTTTCCGTCGCATTCGCGTACATCCTCAAATCCCGGGATCATAGCCTCAGCCATTCGAGCGATAGGAACGGGGTTTCGAGGCAGAGATCGACCCAACAGAACGGCAATAATAGCCTTTAGCGTTGTGAAACGGCGTTCTTTTGAAGCTTCAAGGTATTGAGGTTCCAGAGGTTGAGTTGTCATTATTCAGTCTTTCTACCGTCAATAATCTGATTTGAAGCTGTTTTTCGTCCCCATTGATTTTTTTATGCAAATA
>VRUF01000294.1 GCA_019456245.1 Planctomycetota bacterium
GCCGGGGTTAACCCTCATCCTTAATGCCAACTACGGAATCGGAGATGAAAAGCAGGGCTTTAATCACAGGTCGATTGATTCCGCGAAAGAGGTATTTGAGCAACGGGTAATCGATCTGGGAGGTGGGGCTGACCGGTGCAACGCTCCTCCAATGTACCTGGCGGAGAAGAACGTGTATTATCTCGTTTCCGAAGAGATCAAGGCCATGGACGACTTCGTGGAGAGATTCCTCTACGGGAAGCTTCAGTACAGGAAGAATTTTCGTAATAGTTCAGCCATATTCCTGATTAATTTGTGATTTATTTCCCATGAGCACTTGCGTTCCTTTTAAGTATGTGATATGCAATAGTTCATGCAGTCGCTTTTCCGCTACAGAGGCAAAACCTTATCACTAGACGATATACGTTTCATCAGGGATCTGATTGCTGAGAATCCCGATGCGAGCCGTTGGGCTTTGTCAAAAAAGCTTTGCATTGCCTGGGATTGGGTGCAGCCCAACGGTGCTTTGCGCGACATGGTATGCAGAGGTCTCATGCTTCGCCTTCATGAAGGCGGTTATATAAAACTGCCGGCAAAGAAACGGAATCCGCCCAATCCCTTTGTAAACAGGAAGAGTCCTGAAAAGGTAGAGATAGATCAGACACCGATACATAAAAGCTTATCAGAAATCCTACCACTTGAAATAAGGCAGGTTCGCAGAACAACGCATGAGAAAACGGCTAATAGCCTTATTGAGCATTACCATTATCTGGGCTATTGCCATCCGGTTGGAGAACACCTCAAATATATCGTCTTTTCAAAAGACAGGCCGATAGCCTGTATGAGTTGGTCATCGGCACCACGTCATATTGGCTGCCGGGACAGGTTTATAGGATGGGAGCCTGAGACTCGCAAAAAGAACCTTCATCTTATTGCCTATAACAGCAGGTATCTGATTTTACCATGGGTCAGTGTTAGATATCTTGCTTCTCACCTACTGGGAAGAATAGCCAAGGTACTTCCTGTCGACTGGCAGAGAGTGTACAATCACCGGCTTTGTTATCTTGAGACTTTCATTGACACCGATAGAGGGTTCAACGGTAGCTGTTATCGTGGTGCCAATTGGATTGAAGTTGGCTACACTACCGGACGCGGAAAAAATGATCACACTAATAAGGTTAATAGATCGCTTAAAACGGTTTTGGGTTACCCATTGTCAAAGAGCTTTCGGGAAATCCTGCGGCATGGATAAAAAGCAGGCTGAAGCGCTCTATGATTCGGGAAAAGAACCCACGGTAGAGAAATTATTGGAGTACGATAGAAAGATCAAAGAGCTAGATGAGCTAAAAGAGAAAAACGCCAAGCTTGAAAGTGATTCTCAAAACTCATCGAAACCGCCATCAAGCGACAACCCGCAGCAGAGAGACAAACGAAAGCAAAACAGTGACAGAAAGAAAAGCGGTCGCAAGCCTGGCGGTCAGCCCGGTCATAAGGGAAGTAATCGGGAATTGATACCGGTAGAAGAAGTAGACGATGTCATTAGTTGCTATGCAGAGGTGTGCGAGAGCTGCAAGTGGTTCTGTGGATGCAAGAAAAGCCATGTGTTGGGAGAACCGCTACGGTGGCAGCAGGTAGAAATACCACCGATAGAGCCGGTGGTAATCGAATACCAGGTTTTCACTCTTTGCGGAAAATGCGCAGAAGCTCACCGAGGCTGCCTACCACCAGAAGTAGCGATATCGAACTTCGGAGCGAGACTAACGGCGATGGTTGGTTATTTCACGGCAGTTCTTCATGTTTCACGTCGAATGGTCAGAGAGTGTTTTGAAACACTTCTCGGGGTTCGATTGGCATTAGGATCAATACAGAATCTGCTGGAGCAGACATCTAAGGCACTGCAACCGATGGATAAAGAATTAAAGCAAGCATTGCCCAAAGAGGCGGTACTCGGAGCAGATGAAACTGGATGGCATAAGCGATGGCTATGGATATTTGTTGCTCGGGGTTTTATGTATTTCCACGTAGCCAAAAGTAGAGCATCGTTGGTACTCAAAGAGATTTTGGGAGAAATATATTGCGGGATATTGTGTGTAGACCGATGGGGTGCCTACACAAAATACCACAAGGGGAAGCTACAGATATGTTGGGCGCATTTGAAAAGGAACTTTGAAGGATTTAAGAAACTAGGTGAGAAAATCGAATGTGCCGAGGCAATAGCCTTTGCTGAGGCGATGCAGAAGCTCAGAAAGAGACTCATGGCACTATGGTACCGTTTTAAGGAAGGAGATCTGGATCGCGGTCAGCTCATAGAGAAATCCAAGCATATTCGCTACGAGGTAAAGAAACGCTTACAAATCGGTCAAGATTCCGAAGAAAATTGCGTCAGAGTGTTCGCCACAAGGCTGCTAAAGCTCAACAGCAATCTTTTCACTTTTATCCTTCATGAAGGTGTTGATCCAACCAACAATTTTTCGGAACGAGGGATAAGGCCGGCAGTTCAGTGGCGGAAAATTTGTTTTGGAAATCGAAGCGATGCCGGTGCAGTACTGACGTCACGTTTGTTAACGGCAACCAGAACATGTTGGCTCAAAAAACGGAATGCTCTTGAATTCCTTGTGTCGACCATAATCGCCTATCGAAAGTCGCTTCCTGCTCCCTCATTGCTTGAGCAATCCAGATAAAAACAGGTGAACCAGGCCTAAAGCGGCTGAACTATTACCAAAAAGCCGTCGTTGGAGTACTCCACCTCGATGCCATCTATTAGCATCGAATCGATATCGACGGCCGTTAGGTCTTCTTCCTCAATGTTGATCCCGAGCAGGAATCTTATGGATTGGCACTCGCGCGCATTGACGACAGCCTTGATATCCGTACGTACCCGGCACTGATGTGATTCTGGGATAATACGCACGTCGGCATCGTAGTGCTTGAACGTACACGGATTACCGGAAAGAAATCGCAGCCCGCTGGTCAGACAGTCCATCATCAACTCATGAAACGGTTTTTGCT
>VRUF01000038.1:0-259 GCA_019456245.1 Planctomycetota bacterium
ATCCAGGAAAGCGTCCACCGATTCCTCCGCAAGTCGATCCCAGTACAGTGTTACTTTCCCATCTCCTGGAACAGCCGTAAGCCTTGGTTTATCGGGTGGTTTAAAGAAAATGTAATTAGCGTTGTAAATCTGCTGGACTGTTTTTTTGTTCCGGAACAGATCGGGCTTATCATTCCCAAAAAGCATGGCCATAGAGAGATTCCGCGTTTCGCCGGCACGAAAGGGAATTATAGGCCCGGATCCAAAAATTAGAGCCTGA
>VRUF01000038.1:269-582 GCA_019456245.1 Planctomycetota bacterium
GGTGGCGCGATAAATCTTGTACCCTTCGAAATCGAAGCTGCCCAGGAAGCGGTCGAAGCTGCTCTCGGCCCGGCGGTCCCAATAGAGGGTGACCCGCTGATCTCCGGCAACCGCCGTGACGGTCGGTTTCTCAGGGGGCTTGGAAAAGTTATAGCTGGCATTATAGATACCCTGGACGATGACCTTATTTCGTAAGAGATCGTCCTTATCCTCACCGAAAAGCAAGGCCATCGAAAATCGTTCCGTCTGACCGGCCTGCAAGGTGAAGGGGCCGGAGGCATAAAAGGCCCCCAGGTTCACGTTCCTCTCCTGG
>VRUF01000038.1:592-16137 GCA_019456245.1 Planctomycetota bacterium
CTCTCCCTGTGTCGGGAAGCCATCTCCTTCCCCCTCATCAGGTCCGGTATAGCCGATATCCCCGAACCGGGCGCCGTCACGTCCGACATCATCTTTCAGCGGTTCCCCTTCACTCCACACACCATCGTTGTTATCGTCCGAAAAGGCTACCCAATCTCCGTCTTCGTCACCTTCCCAGTGCCATTTAGGCTCACCCTCGTTATAGATACCTACTGAGCCGAAGATATACTCACCTCGGGGGTTATTTCTGCTTTCGTCGAACAGACCATCGTCATCGTTATCTATCCCATCCCCCAGCACCGTTCCCACCAGAGTGCCAAACTCGTCATAGATATACGTATCGCCGATCCCCGGGCTCTCGAGAAAGGCATAACCGGCCATTCCCACGGACCCCACCCAGCCGGGAGCAACATTATCGGCGTCCCAGGCAAAAGTGATATCGAGTATGGGATCATATTCGCCATTATCGTCGCTCCCATCCTGACCGATGCCAAAATCGATGAACATCCCGAATAACGCTTTCTCGTAGTCGGTAGTACCCACGTTTTTGATATCGTAGTGCCAGAAGATCACGTCTTCAGCCAGCACATGTGACCATTGAAAGCCCCGTACGGCCACCCGCAGTCCCAGGCCACCTCGGGCCGGGTCAGTAGCATCCGGATAGAAGGCCCACTCCTTATCGAGTGCATCGTCCATCACGAAGTACGTTTCCAGATCGGCGTTTTTGACACCCATCCCGAAAAACCCGTTCCAGAAGGCATCCCCGGTCTCTTGGTCATACCAGTCGGGCTGGTCCGGCCAGCGCTGGGGCCATGAGCCGGGATCATTGCTCAATGCGGGGGAGTCCTGATCGAGGTTCACATAGCCTGGAAGGGGCTGCCAACCCCACACGACTCCGGTTTCGGGGTCGAGGTCAACGTCTTCCCGGTAATTAGCTTCCAGAGGATGGATCGTGTTGTCTTCAATATCGACCACTTCTGCAGCGACCCACGGGGCGACGCCATCTATATAGGAATGACCGCTCCCCTTGGGCCATTCACCGGACGGCTGAAAGGGCCACAGGGCAACTTCACCGTGATTGAGAAAAATGGTCCGGACCAGGTTACCATCCATAATGCCTTGCTTTTTCCACGCCGGGTCTCCGTAAAGTTCTTGTGCATAAGCGGCACCACTCATCAGAAACATATGCAATAAGACGGGAATCAATCTGTTCAGGATGAACTTGCTCCCATAGGGTAGATACAACCGGTGGGCTCGGCTGGAAAGGGAGGATGATCGGGCTAGATAGCTTCCCCGGTACCTCCGGTCCCTACCTGGTATGCTTGATTGCAACTCATGGCCTTTCATGATCAATTCTTGAAGTATTATCCTCAATAATCTCGGGATTTATCCGATCTTTATTGGTTACGGCCGTCGGCATTATTAAAGCCGAGCGAGACACCAACGATTACTCGCCTTGGTTCGGAGTAAAAATCAGGTCTGGTTAAAAATTCTTCCAAAGTATTGACCCCTCTCACACCTCCACGTGGCTCAATGGTATAGCCGGCTCTACCGGTATCTGAATAGACGAGAATTTCGTTCCTTCGATCAAAGATATTGTACACCTTAATAAAGGCGGAATACTTCCCGCCAATAAATTTGAAATCTCGATGGGTTTTCAGATCGAAGGTGTACTGGATCGGCTTTCTTTCACTGTTTTCAAAACTTGCTCCTGCATTTTCAATTTTCGGGGTGTATGGCAGTCCAGTACCCAGCCGTCCAATAAGACTGAAACCCCAACTACCGGGTCTACTCACAGTCACATTAAAATTAAGGGTGTGGGTCTGATCCCAGGTTAGCGGGACAATCTGGATCTCACTTTCCTTATTACTCTTGGCATCATTAAAGACCTGCATCGGGTCCGAGGCGTTCCCCTCAGCTACTTGGTAAGTGTAATCCACTGCGGTCCAGAAATAGTTGGACCGCCTTTTCTTCAGGGCTAGCGTTATGCCTCTTATGTTCCCATAATCTCGATTGATGAAACGCGCATATACGTCTTGCGTATAGGTGGTAAGGATCTCCATGCCTAAAAGATGTCGCATGTCCTTGTAAAAACCGGTGACATCAACACCGATATTATCTGAAAGTTGCTGTTGAAGGCCAAGTTCATAAATGACTGTACGCTGTGGCTTGAGATTGCCATTGCCCATGGTGGATTTCAATCCTGGCCAGACTTCAAATTCCGAATTGTCGTATAGCTGCGCAAAGGTCGGTATCTGGGAAAAATGGCCATAGGAAAAATGGATGACACCTCGATCAGTAATCGGATAGGAAATCCCAATTCGAGGACTGAAATTATGTACCGGTTCTGCAGCTTGATAATTATATTCCCATTTACGACCCCGTACATTAACGGTATCTATAATTTCACCCATCGCGGCGCCATATTCATTATCTCTTACCATCCGGTTGCCATCGCCAGGTCGAGGAATCACAAAATATACCGCGTTGTCCGGGTCTCTAAGATCGATTGGGACTATTGTGTTGGCATTGAAATAGTCATATCTTAAACCAATATTTACAATCATCTCTTCAAATTCAATTTTGTCCTGAATATATGTGGCTGCCTCCACCGGACTTTTCCGATAGCGATTATTCGCGATCGAGGCAGCGATGGCCAGAGCTGGTTCAAACGGCTGGATGATAATTCCGGCGCCATCTATTTTAGGAATGATTTCAAATTCGTGGAAAGACAGAGTGTGTTTTCTGAATTCCATGCCGGCCTTTACCAAGTGCGCAGCATGAATTTGGCTGGTTAGGTCCAGCTTACCCTGCAATGAACGGGTATTACGGTTGTAATGCCACATCTTGGTACCGCCGGTTTTAAAGGCGTTATTGGATGCATCATCCAGCCGCTTCGGATCTACATACCTAGTATCGAGCGTATCTTTATATACAGACCGTTCAAAATCAAAAGAAGTATAGGAAAACTTAACCGTATAAAAAGATTTGGAACTTAAGGAATGGTTCCAAATGAATGCATGGGCATTGCCATGTTTGAAACGCTTATAATCCCCCTCTGGATTAAGCTTGAATAGGTGGGAATATTCACGAGAATTTACCTGGTCCCAGAAAAAACTGTAGGATACTTTGATCGAAGGAGAAATACGATAGGTAAGTTTGCCATCGGCGCTAATTTTGGTGAGTGGGTTCATGGCGATAAAACTGTTATCCCCAGTTTCTTCCACATATACATTGGGTTCGCCGGGAGTGGGACTGCCATCAGCTTCGCCAAAGTCCTCTGTACTCGGAATACCATCCTCGCCTACATCATCACGTCTAACATCCCAATTGCCAAAATTGGAGGAGTCACGAGGTGTGAATCTATCTCGTCCGTAAAGCCAACCCTGGGTATTGTACGATCTACCCGCTAGGAAAAAAGTTGCTCTTTTACCAAACAGTGGAACGGGACCAGATAAACTGACTTGCGCATTTGTTATATCGCGCGGGGTGAAATCACTAATATTCATGTAGATATCAGCATCTTTACTCAAGTAGTCTCCCGAGTAAAAAGAGATGTTTCCCTGAAGTTTATCACGCCCTTCTTTAGTCACGACGTCAATTATTCCCGACATCGCTTGACCATACTCGGCATTGAACGTCCCGCTGATTACCTGTAACTCCTGAATCGAAGTATTTTCTATTTCAATGGCGATCTCACCGGAGAAGGGGTCTGTGACGGAAAGACCATCCACCATGTAAGAGATTTCACTGGCCCGCCCTCCTCGTACGTGAATCTCCCCTCCGGCGCCGGTTACAATTCCGGCTTGGAGCGCCAAGATATCTCCAAATTCCTCTACAGGCATTTCCGCTAATTCCTCACTACCTACGATGGCAAGTGTAGAGGTCAGGTCCTTTTGAACGATCGGTCTCCCGGCGATGACAGACAATTCCTCAAACTCTAATACCGTAGACCCCAATTGAATGTCAAGCTGGGTGGTAAAGTCTATTGATACCCTGACGCCAGTGGATCGGATGGAGTTGTAACCAATCATGGTGACTTGTACATCGTAGACCTCTGGCGGAATGTTCAGGATCACGTAGTATCCGTCTACATCGGTGGCCGCACCCAGGTAGGTCCCTTCGATCACTATATTTGCGCCCACCAAGCCATCCCCCGTCAAAGCATCCTGAACAAGACCGGTAATTTTACCGGTGGTTCCACCATTTAAGTATGATCCGGGGACACTTATCAGGAAACATACGAGTAGGATATGGATCAGTAAGGATACACGGTTGCGGGCAAGAGTTGCCTTTATCAAGTGGATCTTTTTATGTGAAGTGGCAGACATCCCGCTCCCTTTGTTTATACTGATAGCGCCGATCTACTCGCCGGGGTATTTATTGGCACATGGTATCAGATTAAAACCTGGCCCCAGCCGATTAGCCAGTCTGTCTGAGCGATGATGTTCCAGTGGTTCAGGCCACTTACTTGAGGAACTGCAGCACCCCTGGTTGTTGATAAGGTATCCTACCATTGCCGGGGAACATGCCCCGATATTCAAGGACGGTCCCCTCACCGGCGATTTAAGTGCCCCGGTGAGCGTCGTTCCCGGTCCCCCACAATTGAGCTGTCTGGCTGCATGACCATCGGGCGTATTCTCCAGGATGCCGACGGTTCCAATGTCAGGTCGGTCACTAAGGCGTCCTTTCAGGGCACGATCCGTGGGTCTCAAGCGGCTTCAGTCAGTAGAGGCATGCTGTATTTCCCCGTGCCTTGATCGGCCGTTCACGTTATGTCTATATGTATGTACATCAACTGGAGAGGGTACCAAAATATGGCCAGCATGTCAAGCGTTTTAGTGGGGATATGACGGGCCGATTATCGCTAACCGAGCCCGATTCTAGGCCAATTATATTTTCGTCATACGGATCTCTCTTCGGATGTCCTAAGCTACAGATTTTCATCAATCGCTTGGAACTCTCCGCAGCCCGACCAGCACCGTTAGCCGTCATACCCTATTCCCGGTGCGGCCGGCAGATGCTGCTCTTTCACATGGCTGAGCCGCATTCGCGAGGGTGATGTCCCAGTTTTGCTGAGTCCTTGGCGATGGGACGCGCTGACATGTTATTTCACCGTCATCTTTGAAAGTTAGGTAGTCTTTATCGAATGGATTACAGGTAGTGATTTAAATTGGCCCGTATCCGGCAATCGGTGCGGTTGTTTGCAGTCGTTTGCCAATTTGACGGGGATCGGACAGATAGAGAAAAAGCCCCAAAGGGGCCTATTTCTCGTCGTGTGCCGCGGAGAAGACTCGAACTTCCACAGGATTACTCCCACTGGATCCTAAATCCAGCGACTCACGAGGAGGAGTTTGAAAAGTGTGCAGTATTTGTGCAGTTTTTATTTATTCTGCTGCTCTCCCGTCGTGAAAAACAAAATGAGTCAGGAAAACGGGGCAGTAGTTTGACCACAGGTGACCAGTGGTGACCAGATTCGGGGAGACTCATTTTTTGCTCCAAATCCTAACTCACGAACTGGTACAGCTTTTGGGGGCAGGTCAACAACAATGGGCATTATTTCTTCTTTTCTTTTCTTAATTTTCGCTTTTCCTTTTTAGTAACCTGGCTTTGTTTCTGTTTTTCCCTTTTGCCTTTATCTTTTTTCCCCTTATCACCCATATCTGTTTCTCCTTGTTTGAAAATGACTTGCGCAGTACTCTGGCAAAACTCATCATTCTGTCGTAGAGGCTAGCAGATGAGATCGTTTGGTGCCACTGAGATTACCCCCATTCTTAGACAAAAATCATGCTGAAACAAGATGGTGTGCAGCCTGGCAAGCCGCTTGAGGCGTTCCGTAGTACTCGCACCAGACAGCCAATTACCGTGTCCAGTGACCTGCCCCCATCCTTCTCCCCACATGCAAGTTAGTCTTTGAGGTTTCAGTTAACACGGAATTGATCTGGTTGCTAGGTGCGTGGAGGATGGTTGGCCGAATGCTAAAAAGCACCTGGGCCGATAGACTAGGGCAGGTGACAACTGTGCAAGAAATGAGCAAACACGTACGGATAATAATCCGTTGCTTGCCTAATTCTCCTCGGTAAAAATCAAAACGCGCCGGACTCATAATCCGTCGGTTCCAGGTTCGAATCCTGGAGGGCCCACACTTCCTTTCCCGTCGAGAAACCCTATCTCACCGCGGGAAACGTTCCTCTTCCAATTTCCCAAACTACTGCAAAGAACCGCACCAATTACCGGATACGGAACCGGATACGGGGATAGGTTACATTGTTCCGGAGTATATCGCCGCAAAGGGAGAGGTAGTCTCTCATCACCGCGGGTGAAGAATTATCTCGATCAAGTATTCGAACTGACAACAGGAGGTCGATTCTCCTACGGGCTACGATCCGCCAGCTGGCGGATTCCCGTCGATTGCCTTTGAAATTGTCGGCCATCCCACGTTTCCCAGTTACCTACCCACTGACCAAACTACTGTAAATAACCGTAAACAACCACACCAGAAACCGGATACGCGGCCAAACCTTCCGTCAATGATGTGCTGGATCTGGCATCCAGTGGAAGGGGGTGGCGTAACATTTTATGGCGCTAAATCTTAGGTGCGGGAGAGCTGGTCGTTCATCACCGAGGGGAGCGAATAGCCTTCTAAACTGAACAGTGGATTTTCAGTTCATGTACCTTTCATCTTGAAATACAAAATGGGGCAGGAAGACAGGGCAAGCATTTGACCAACGGTGACCACTGGTGACCAATGATCCAGCGACCGAGCCTTCGAGTCCCCCAAATCCTAACTTACGATCTGGTAAAGCTTTTGTGGAGCACATCAGCTGGATGTGATTGAGTTCACATTGTCCCGGGAATAGGTATTCTCTCATCATGAGCAGACGTGGGATGCGCAATATATTGCACATGTTGCGCTAGTTGGGTTGTATAATGCGTGTCGGTGGTACATGAGTTAACGTGTTTATTAGAAAATCTCGACGCTCACTTCCGCTGCATATTTCCATGAGCTGATCGGATGACCATCTTGGTCACTTTGATGAACTCTGCTTTCTTGCTTATCTCGTATCTTCATTCTTATTAAGAATATATCTGTGTAATTTATCGGTGGACTGGTCAAGCTGACCTACATCCCGGTAACATCGAGTGTTGGATTTTCGTGAAATGCATAAAAAATGATTGACAAAGAAACCAACCTGCCGTACTTTAAGCACAATCGTTTGTGCATATTGTAATTTACTGGGGGGATAAGCCAAGCCAGTGAACAAGGTCCGACGCGTTACCCTACATACTATTGCCAAGCAGGTAGGGGTATCGGCAACCACGATCTCACGCGTGTTGAGTGGGCAGGCGGCGCGTTACCGGATCAGCAAGAGCACCGAGGAAACCGTTCTGCAGGCGGCAGCGGAATTGGGATACCTGCCGGATCAGCTGGCGCGAGGGCTTAGAATCAAGCGCACACATACGATTGGGCTTATTATTCCAGATATTTCAAACCCTTTCTTCTCGACGCTTGCCCGGAATATTGAGATTGAAGCTCGAAAGGCTGGTTATTCTATTATTTTGTCGGATATTCAGGAAGAAACACAGTTGGAAGTCGAATCCACTCGTCTGCTCCAGAGTAGAAAGGTTGAAGGCCTCATTATCTGCCCAGCGGGTGAACAGAGCGAGCATCTGAAAGCCATATTGAGAATCGAGCTGCCCATGGTTATCGTAGACCGACATTTCCCTGAGTTAGAGTGTCCCTACGTCGTATCTGACAATTACAAGGGTTCATTTGAAGCAGTTAGTTATTTTATTGAAAATAACCATCGAATTATCGCATTTATTCAAGGGCGACTTCATACTTCTGTCAATAATGATCGTGTGCGTGGCTATCGGGATGCATTGAAGAAACATAATATCCCATTTGATGAAGCATTCATTGTGGGTGATAGTTTTGGTGAGCGGAATGGTTATGTCGGGGCCAAAATGCTTCTGAACCGAGCCTCCCGTCCGACCGCTATTATTGCCGCCAGTAATCTTATTTCTCTCGGCGCCATGCGTGCCATTTATGAAGAGGGGTTGAAGATTCCAGATGAGATCTCCATGATATCATTTGATGATCAGCCGTACTCCGACTATTTAGCAACTCCGATGACCACTGTAGCGCAACAGACAACTGAGATGGGCCAGATTGCGTTCAAGTTGCTCATGTCTCAAATCAACCTGGAACGCCCACGTGATACCGAAGGTGTTGTTTTATCCACAGAATTGAAGATACGCAAATCGGTAAAAAAACTGGAGCCTGCCTTTATGAAAGAGACAAAAGAGGAAACTTTCATCGGTGCATAAATTGGGAGCAAGCCTTCCAGTAAAAGGGGAGCCGGTGAAAAACTTCTATCGGAGTTTAATCAGACGTACACGAGGTGCAAAGTGAGGAGTCAGCAAGATGGGTAACCGATCAAGGATCTCGAAAAGCAACATCAGCGTAACCATGCTCGCGATCGTTTTCCTTTTCACGAGTAGCATATGGGCTGGTACAACAGGAAAGATCGCTGGTAGAGTAGTTAATTCATCAACTGGCGAGCCCCTTCCCGGGGCCAATGTGGTTGTTATCGGCACTACGGTGGGGGCAACTACCGACCAGGAAGGTTACTATTTCATTATCAATCTGCCGCCGGGTGGATACGACGTTAGTGCCTCTTTCATCGGATATGAAAAGGTAACGCAGTCTGAAGTGCGGGTCCTCGTTGACCTGACCAGTACGCTCAATTTTAGCCTGAACGTCACGGCCATTACCGGTGCAGAGGTCACGGTGATCGCTGAAAGGCCCATTATAGAAGCAGACGTGACGGGCACCGTCCTGAACTTGGGTGCCGGCTATATTGATCGGGCACCGATCATCGATCTTAGCGATGCTATACGGCAACAGTCCGGAATCTACAATACAGGTGAGACTTCCTATTTGAGGGGTGGTCTCGGGACAGAAATCGATTATCGTATTGATGGAGCTTCTCTTAATAGCGGTCTGCTCTCGGACAATTATCAAAGACTGAACATTACCGCTGTACAGGAAATTTCCATTTTGATGGGTGGATACAGCGCCGAATATGGTCAGGCTATGTCAGGGGTTGTAAACGTGATTACGAAAGAAGCGGCAACTGCGGAAAGGAGCCTTCACGGTGAGTTCGTCTACCGTATGCGCCCGGCTGGCCAGTACCACTGGAGCCGTAATATGTATGACAAAAGCTTGTGGAAATACACCGAGTTTGGCCTGGCGCACTGGCAGGCGCAATTAGAGAAAGACGGACAACCTGCCTTTTATTCCACATATTTCAAGCGGTTCTATGGCCCCGGTACAGAGGCGGATAATTCCAAATGGGATGGCACCGCGGTTCCAACGGCAGAAGAGCTGCTGAACACCTATCGGGAACAGATCACACCCGACCCGGTCTTAGGTAATTATACCGAGCGGTCCGAGCACGATGTTGAGGGCTCGATCTGGGGGTCACCCATGAAAAACGTGAGCTTCCTGCTCTCCGGTTCTTATAAAGGCGGTGTTAACATCTGGCCCCAATCGACGCCTTACAATCCTGAGTACAATATTCAGGCAAAAATCAACTATTCTCTGGCAAGCGATAAGAAGTTGAGTTTGAACTTATTGCGAGGTTGGTATAAGAGTTCCACCTATACCGAGAGCAACTGGAATAACATGGAGAGTTCGCAGGAAGCACGCTGGCAACCCAATGCCGATGTACGTTCGCCCTATGATAACAAAGCCTATGCGCCCTGGGGTGGATATTGGCTGAAAGGCCCTGAAGAAAAAAACGTGAATCTGGCGGCTTTGAAATGGCAGCACACCCTAAGTCCGGCAACCTTTTATACGGTTCAGCTCAGCTATCTCTTGGATGATGTAACCTCGTTGCAGGACTATTCGAGGTGGCTAACCGACGAGTCTACCGTTGGTTGGGGTGACAGCTGGTTCGATCTTGCTGGCAATTTTCGTTTAGAGTCAAGACAGATTCAAGTGAATAATTACTCCACCAGCAAAGTCTATACAGCCAGAGGGGACCTAATCAGCCAGGTGCATAGATCTCATCAGTTTAAAACCGGTGCGGAGTTCAAACTGTTTGACGTCGATTACCAGCACTACTACATGGAATTCCCGGCTGGTGATGTCTGGCATCTGGATAATGTGTTCAGCGGTAAACCGGTCGACCTGTCCGCATATATCCAGGATAAAATGGAGTACGAAGGGTTGGTTGTGAACGTAGGCTTGCGCCTGGATGGCTTTAATGCTCGTCATAATTACCCGGAGAGCATCTTTGATCCCCTCGGGTTCCAGACCTGGAGTGGTGGCGATGGGACCACTCCCTCCAATATAGCGCCCATCTGGCAATCCTATTTGGATCCTAAAGATTGGTTCGCTTATGCCGGGGTGGGTCAAATAGATCCGGGTGAAGAACCTGTTGATTATAAGAATTTCTTTGCGGGTACGGACCAGGATAAAAATACGGTCGAGTCCGAGTGGAAATTTGCGTTAGCGCCGCGGATTGGGCTGTCCTTCCCCATTGCTACCACCTCAAAGCTGCGCTTTAGTTACGGCCACTTTTATCAGCGGCCTTCCTGGGCCAAGCTGATGGGTTTCCCGACCAGCTGGTTTGATAGTGCGCCTTTAGCCTCAGTCAGGATGGACCAGTGGCAGGGCTGGTACGGGCAGCCCGGCTTGACCTATGAGAAAACGATTCAATACGAACTTGGCGTTACCCAGAATATATTTAATATCCTGCGCCTGGATGTCGTAGGCTACTACAAGGATGCCAGCCAACTCACCCGTTTTTCCCACGTTGGCACCTATAATCGGTCGGGAGGTGGCTTCTCAGAGACGGGCTGGACAGCCGGGAACGTTGAAACCTACACCAAGACGCAGAACATCACCAACGATGGTCACGACAACATCTTTTATACCAACAACGCCTTCAAGGACATAAGAGGTCTTGAAGTGACCCTCGAAAAACTGTTTAATGGCCGGTGGTCCGCGAATCTGGTGCTCAACTATGGGCTCAGCACTGGAGGGATAACCGGCTATTCTCGGTTCTATGAGGACACCAGTCGGGTTCCTCAGCCGCAATCCTTCTTCGAAACGAAAGCCACCTGGATAAGTGGTGGTGTCGTCAAGGGGGGTCTCAACTATGTAACGCCCAGTGGCTTAGGTCCTATTGGGCTCCTCGGAGACGTGAGTATCGGGTTGTATCATGAGTATTTCTCGGGAACGCAATATACTTATTACCCCGCTGATTTCACCGGTCTGCGGGTTCCAAACAATAAGCGTTGGTTCCCACATAACCGAACGGACTTAAAACTTGTCAAGCGCCTGCCGCTGGGCAATATTACGCCTGTGCTTGGTTTGGATGTCTTCAACCTGTTCAATTCTTTTGATAGAATACTGCTGAGTGGGGATGATCTTAAGCAATGGGAAGAATCAGATGGAGAGGTCATACCTAGGATCTCGAAATCTAATGAAGAAGATATCTGGTGGTTCTATAACTCTATCAGCAACCCCAGGCGGATGACGTACTTAACGCTGAGTATGGAATTCTAAATAAAATATTTAGAGTGAAGTTTAACGAGACTGAAAGGGAATGCTGATGGGTTGTTGGGGCCAGTATCTGAGTTCTGGCCCCGGGCTTTTGACGTAGTTGCTAACGATGCGTAATTAGCAAGGTCAAGAGTTTAATAGTGATTAAATCCCATAAAACGCCTCTTATTAAGGAGAGAACCTATGAAAATGGGGGACTACTTGAAAAAAGTTCTAATGACAGCTATTATTCTGCTAATGATGGTCCCACTGATCCACGGTCAAGGTTTTAACTTTAAGGAATTGACTAGGGGAAAGATGTGGGCGCGAATCTGGAATACATCCGGGGTCGGACAGCCTACGCTAAGTGGTCTGGATTATTACAAATTCGACTATCCGGGACACATACTCGGGACGGATTTGACTGACCATTATGGTATGGTCGAGTGGTCCGGTTATATGGCCTGGGCCGATGTAGACGGGATTGGAACGCCATTCCGGGTTCTCATGGCCTACGATCCGGTCGCTACCTTTATCTCATTTATAAAAGACACAGAGCTGATTAAAAACTATAATCTGGTAGATCCCTCGATCCCGGCGGAGGAGATCCTAACCGGTGCCCACGTCATCAACGAATTCGGCGTGGAAATGCATTTCAAAGCCATGGTCTGGAGCTATCCAAAATATGATGACTTTATCATCTTCGAATATGTCTTTAGAAATTCCGGTGGTAAAAATATCACCAATTTTAGATTCGCTCCAACCGCCGCGTTGGCGATCGCTCAGCCAATATTGAGTGGATGGAGGGATGACAATGATTTTGAATGGGATATAAATCATCAGGCTTTTTATTTCCACGACGGGATATTATGGGATTCGGATGACGAACCAGTCGTTCAAACCTATGGAGAGACTAAGAGTGATCTGGGTGACCCCGCCGACCTGGATGCTCCGGCGTCCATCAACCATGAATTCCGGTCTCCGCAATATTTTACCTATTATTGGCTGGACAAGCCGGTAAAGTCGGATCCCACCGAACTAGACCATATGAATATAGTTGATAAAGGCAATCTGAATCAGCAATGGAATCGGGTGCAGGAAGATCCCATGAATGATAACCCCGAAGTTGATTTCGATACTGATGAATATGTTCTGGCATCTTTGAAGTATGACCAGCCGCTGCCCTTAACAACCGAAGACGGCGTACCGTTAGTGGGGGGTAGGAAGCCGCATCGTTTTGAGCGCCAGCCAGATTATCTGTATGCGACAGGACCTTATGACATGGCCCCTGGCGACACACTCAAGTTTGTCATGGTGGCCGCCGGCGGAATCATGGATTTTGCCCGCGTTGCGGCCGGTGGCCTGGCGAACGAGGCTCGTCTGATAGATGGTCGGGATAACCTCTGGGAGAACGTGGATGCGGCCATGGAGCTTTATCAGCGGGGTTATAAGGCTCCTCACCCGCCCCCGACCCCAACGGATGGCATGAATTCACTGATTTTCACGCCTACGCCCATCGGGGGAAAGATCAAGATTCAGTGGCCGGCTATTCCCGAAACTTATGTTGATCCGGATTATCTGGTCAATGATTTCGCTGGTTATCGGGTCTATCGCTCCACTTTCAGGAACGTGGGACCGTGGACGCTCATCGCCGATATAGCCAAAGGCGAAGAAACGATGGAAGGTGGCATGGTTACCTACGAGGATGTAGCGATACTGGGTGTGGCTTATTACTATGGCGTTACATCCTATGATACCGGCCACGATACGCCCTGGCCGGTTGATGTTTCAGTCACCAGCCTGCCCTCGTTAGAGAGCGGACTTGTCAACGCCAGTTCCGAACCCGTATATGCGATGGCTGCAACCAGTGACAATCTGGATGACGTGCGGGTGTATCCCAATCCGTTCAAGCAACATAGTCAGCTCCTGAGCCCGGGTGAGGATTATCGTATAGAATTTGTCAATATACCGGCCATATGTACCATTCGCATCTATACGTTAGCAGCGGACCTGGTGGTCACCATAGAGCACGATGATGGCAGCGGTGATGTATCGTGGGGTTCCAAGGTTTTCGGGGACTATCAGGTGAACCAGTACTTGCAGTTTGTAGCTCCCGGAATCTATCTGTACCATATAGAATCACATGTCGAGGGGCACAAGGGTGAAAGCAAGGTAGGCAAGTTTGTCATCATCAAATAGAGATTCCATAAAAACAGTGATGCTGGCTAGGATAGGCTACGAAATACAAATTATGGGGGAACCTAAGGTGATTAAGAAAAAGCGTGCCATTCTGATTTTAACGGCGGTAATGCTTTGGGGCGTTGCAGCACCTTTAAACGCACAAGCCAGGGTAGAAAGTGGGGTTGAACCCCCGGATTTTCAACGAATCGGGCAAACCGGATGGCAGTTTCTTCGTCTACCAACGGTAGCAAGAAATGCCGCTATGGCAAATGTGAAAAGTGGCTTGGCAGACAATACCGCCGCGGCCATCTTTACTAATCCCGCTAAATTGGTGGACATAGAAAACCTGGATGCAACTTTCACCCAAATGAATTATGTCGCGGGCATTTCCTATATAACCGGGGCTGTAGCAAAGGATCTCGGGAATTTAGGTGTGTTTGGATTCCAATTTGCCAGTCTCAATACTGGAGATATGTATCGTACGGAAAACCAATACAGCGCAGCCCTTGATATTACTGAACGTAGTGACGACCTCGGGACATTTACGGCTGGTGATCTGTTGGTGGGACTATCCTATGCTCGTTCGGTGACAGATCGGCTCGCAATAGGCGGAAATCTAAGCTACATACGGGAGAATCTAGATGAAACAGAGGTATCAAACTGGACTGTCGACTTTGGAATATTTTTCCGCACCGGTTTTCGCAGCTTGACCCTGTCAATGCTTGCCCGCAATTTCGGGCCGGATACGGAATTCACCGGTTTCGATGATATCTACGGTCTGCCCCAGACTGTCAGAATGCCTCTGGATTTCCGCCTGGGAGTAAGTTTCGATTTCCTCGAGGGTACTACTGGCCCTTATGAACTAAGAGGTTATTTGGAGGGCGCTCACCCCAACGATGGTCCTGAGAGGGTAAACGCGGCTATGGAGTATACTTTTCTCGGCTTATTCTCCTTACGCGGGGGCTATGGATTCAACTATGATGAACAGGGGCTCACTCTGGGTGGCGGGCTTAATTTCAATATGTCTGGAGTAATCGGTCGTATAGATTACGCCTTCCTCGATTATGGTAGATTATCCTCCGTTCACTTATTCACCATTGGGTTTGGCCTGAGCGAGTAACTCGGCTTAAAACCAACTTCTGTAATATCTGCTGCGGTTGGTATATTTTGGATGGCCAACCCCAGATAGCATGTCCGGTACGCTGAGCGCTTTCCATTGCGAGAGTAGAGTACCTATAATTACAAAGTTCGAACTGATTCTGGCTAAGCTCAGTTACAAGAAATAGGGAATTAAAATGGTCGTTGTAGAATCGTATCTTATCGCCGTAATTATGGGATTCATCACCATGCTGTGCTGGGGATCCTGGGCCAATACGCAGAAACTGGCTACAAAAAAATGGCCATTCCAGCTGTTCTACTGGGATTATGCTATAGGTGTATTCCTGCTTTCATTGATCTTGGCGCTGACCATGGGTAGTACAGGCTCTGTGGGGCGGAGCTTCTTTGCTGACCTTGGTCAGGCAACCAGCCGGGCTCTCTGGTTAGCTATCATGGGCGGGGTCATTTTCAACCTGTCCAATATTCTCCTTGTCGCAGCTATAGATATTGCCGGCATGGCGGTGGCTTTTCCCATAGGCGTCGGGCTTGCTCTTGTCATCGGCGTCATTACGAATTATATCGCCACGCCGGTAGGCAATCCCGTTGTGTTGTTTATAGGGGTTACCTTGGTGGTTGCGGCCATCCTTATTGATGCACTGGCGTATAGACGGCTGCCCTCTACAGGAGAAAAAACATCCACGAAGGGCAT
>VRUF01000038.1:16147-16550 GCA_019456245.1 Planctomycetota bacterium
CACTATTTCCGTTGCGGCGGATGTGCTTATGGGCTTTTTCTACCGTTTTGTGGCCGCTTCCATGTCCGAGGATTTCATTCACCTTGAGGCCGGCAAGCTGAGCCCCTATACCGCCGTTGTGATCTTTTCCCTTGGTCTTCTGCTTTCCAATTTCGTATGGAACAGTTTTGTGATGGCCAAACCTTTCGTGGGCGATCGCGTGCCTTATCGTGACTATATCTTAAAAGGGAATGCCCGTCTGCACTTGATAGGCATTCTAGGCGGCGTCGTTTGGGGCATAGGTATGTCTTTCAGTATCATCGCTGCTGGTGTGGCTGGATTTGCCATTTCGTATGGCTTGGGCCAAGGTGCCACTATGGTAGCGGCGTTCTGGGGCGTTTTCATCTGGAAGGAGTTCAAGGAG
>VRUF01000295.1 GCA_019456245.1 Planctomycetota bacterium
GCTAGGTATCCATTTACTCTTGATAGTATAATTGATGAGTGTGCTGGGAAGGGAAGAGGTTTTCCTGTGTCTCCTCAGCATATGTCTCCAACCACTGGTGGGGTCAAATTTTGACCCGGGTAGTATGATGGAACCTTTTCTGATGTATATAATAATCTGTGTTGCTTCTGCTGGTGGCTGTAATGATTTTGCTCCTGGAAAGCCTTGGTACTATAGAAATAAAATAGATTGTGAAGTTATGGCTAGTAAACTATATGACGCATACATTGTAGATATGGAGAAAAGAAGAGTAATTATTATTGATGGAAAATCCTTCTGTTTGAGGTTTAAGGAGTCAAAAGAGACATGAAAATTCTAATAATATCGAAGTCAGGAGATGGCTTTGGCATAGCGCAGAAGATGCAAGCCGAAGGCCATGAAGTTAGAATTTGGGTAAAAGAAGATGGCTTCGATTTTGTTCTTAAGAATATCGTGGAACAGGTTTCTTCTTGGAGGCCTAGTGCTGGGAACTGGGCAGATCTTGTTATCGCTGATATGGTTGGCTTTGGCAGAATGGCTACTACCCTGGATAACTTTGAAGTCCCTCATGTAGGGTTCAACCAGATCGCAGACATGATGGAGCTTGATCGTGCAAAACAGATGCAGTTGTTCTTCAAATTCGGGATTGAGACTCCTGAGACAGAAAGTTTCCCAAACCCAACGGCAGCAAAGTCAATTCTTGAAACCCATACTACCCAAGCCGACTTTGGTCGTGGCTTTGTCATCAAGCCCAGCGGAAACCTCGACACAGGTAAGACGTTTGTTACTAGGGACCAAGAGACATACCGCTGGGCGCTCGAGCAGTTCTCAGGGGACCAAGACCTAATAGTACAACGTATTGTTGAAGGTGTTGAAATCTCAACCGAAGGCTGGTTCAATGGAGAAGACTGGCTTACTCCTTTTAATCATACAATTGAGTATAAGCGTTTCCTTGCTGGTAATCTTGGCCCTAATACTGGTTGTTCTGGCAATCTTGTATGGGCAGTGGATAAACCTCAAAAAGATAAGTTTGTTGAAAACCTTAAAAAGCTCGGTCCGTTCCTTAAAGCAGCTGGCTACAAGGGGCCAATAGATATAAATACAATCGCTACATCCGGTGGTATTTTTGCACTGGAGATAACTGCTCGAATAGGTTATGATGCAATCGAAGCTCTTTATGAAATAATGACAGTTGGTACACAAGGACTTGCAGGGGTCTTTGAAGATCTAGGGAGGGGCAGCGATCCAACCTTTGTTGACTTGCCGGTCAAGCAGGGGATGTTTGGAGTTGCCGTTCGGTTAACTATCCCTCCCTACCCTCATAGGAAGGCAGATAAAAGAGACAAGGGCCTGCCGATCCTTGGTGTTCCAGAGGATTTTGAGCATTTCTATCTAACCGATGTATTCTTCAACAACAACTTGTTGCAGTGGAGCGCCAGTGATGGAGTTCTAATGAAAGTTGGAGCAAGTGGGAAAACCATTAAGGAAGCAATATCTAAAGTATATGAGAGAGCGGGCTCTGTTCGCGCTGAAGGTTTGCAGTATCGCACTGATATTGCTGCTGATGCTGAGCGCAGCATTGCTCAGTTGAAGAAGTGGGGTTACTTGCCGCAGGAAAACTTGCTTAGGAG
Organism: Planctomycetota bacterium; assembly: GCA_019456245.1. Classification (GTDB taxonomy): domain Bacteria; phylum Planctomycetota; class Phycisphaerae; order Sedimentisphaerales; family Anaerohalosphaeraceae; genus VRUF01. Next base: position 1,650 of record VRUF01000295.1, read on the forward strand.
GGCTATAGCCTAATGCCGGGACATACATCTAAAGAACGTGGAAAGAGTGTTGGCAAGAGCCAGAAGAAGAAGGGTTTGAAGAAAGCCTTGGCTGCACCAAGCAGCAAAGCTGCTGGAAGGCTTGCTACAAGGAAAAGGGTTTTGACGGGGCTGCTTGGCTAATGCCAGCTCCTTCAGGCAGAGGTAGACAAAAGTCTACCAGACCTATTCTTGAGTTCCTCGAAAGAGGAGCACAGAGGAAGGGTAAATCTATCCGAGAGATAACTTTTGAAGAGTTTATGAATAGCCCTGCTATGGGCTTTGGTGGGGCAGGAGCGATTAAGGCGATTAGAGGTCTTGTTGGGACTGGTCTTGGAGCAAAAGTAAGTGGTAAAGAATTATTTAAACCGGGAGCCAGCTTTGAAGCAAAAGCAGCTCTTACTGGAAAGCGGGCAAATATAGATCGCCCCAATACTATTGCCGGAGGGGAGCTTAGAAAAAATGTAGGTGGAAAGAGACCTCCAGATGCGGAACTTGAAGCTCTGGCTTTACGGAAGCAGCAGGCACAGAGGGCTCGTAGGCAGAAAATGGCAAAGGTTGAGGATGTAAACCTTAACAAACCTGGAACCCTCGAGCCCGAAGTAGTGGAGGAGATTGCAAAAAAGGGATTTGGTGATGTCTTAACGCCTTCAGAACTTATGAATGAGGTAGTAAAAAGTCTTAGGGTAACTAATCCAGCCAGGGCTACGAGGGCTGAAGCTATACAGGCAGAACTCACGGGGATGAAGAGCAGAGGACTTAGTGGTAATAGAAAAGAACGTGAGCAGATTAAGAACTTACTCGCTGAGTTTACTAGATTATTGGGAGAATAACTAAAATGACCATCGAAGGCTACATCCGAAAAAGGCCAGATACCTCCTACTGGGAAGCTCAAATCCATGCTGGGATTGAATTTCGTAAGAAATTCGCCTATGAGCAAGAATGGGATAAGTGGCGGGCCTTCTACAGAGGAAACTGGTCTCCTGGAGTTATGCCTGTAAATCTCTTTTATATGTATGTCCGTTCTATCGTACCTCGTACATACTTTAGAGACCCAACTGTAAGCATCTCTCCTGCCAAACCTGGAGCAGAAAACTTGCTGTTTGCTCGCTTACTTGAGCGAGTTGATAATAAGATGATTAAGCGTATGAAGTTCAAGCAACATATGAAGGGGGTTGTACAAGATACCTTCCTGCTTGGAACAGGCGTTCCGAAACTTGGCTTCGGAGGCTTCTATAGCCCAACAATTTTAGACGATGAGCCTGGTCCTCCTCTTACTGGTGAAG
>VRUF01000039.1 GCA_019456245.1 Planctomycetota bacterium
CCGCCATAAAATCAACAAAAGAAACCCAAACACTATATGAATTCACCAAAGAGCAAATATCGTGCCGAACAGTATTGGGTCCGATACATTTTCATGTGAATACATTCACAAGCTCTATTTTAAAATCACCTCATTTTCACCTGTCGCGGCGAAGTTTTAACGAAGACGGAAAATCAAAAAAACATCGGCCCCGCCGATTCCACCATTAGACATTATTCATTAAACATTAGACATTTAAAAAACCCTTTCCTTCCTTATCCTGTCCACAAAACATTATCCCCCCAAAACCAAAAAAATCAACAACAAAAATCTGCCTAATCACCAAAGTTGAGCGAAGCGAAATCCGGCAGAACTGACGGATTCACGCTTGTCGCGGCGTAGTTTTAACGAAGCCGGAACCCCGATCACGACAAAAAAACCCTACGATTCTTCTGCAAAAAAACACGTCTTTTACAGGCAAAAAAATGCGCACTTTTGCGCACTTTTTCAAACCCACCCAAAACGACGCAAAACTCAGCACTTTTCATACAAAACACTACAGGATGTGCGCACTTTCAGCCTTTTTTTTGCGTTCTTCTGCAATTTTTTGCACCCCAAAACACGACCCCCATCTCCCTATATAATTCAGCCTCGGCAACCTGTCTCGCCATAGCTTTAGCAACGGCGGAAGCCGAATCCACAACTAAAAACTAAGAACTAAAAACTAATGCATTGATTTCTTTCATCAATGCATTGGTATACTCCCCTGGTTTTCCATCGGCTATTTTCACTCCGTCAAACTCTACCACTGGCACAATATCCTTTGTCGTCACCGCGATAAAAAGCTCATCTGCCTGCTTAGCCTGCCATGGCGTGAGCGCCTTTTCAACGACCGTAAGTCCAGCATTTACAGCCACTTGCACAACCAGCTTCCTCGTGATACTCGGCAATATTTCCGTCCCCAAAGGCCGCGTAACAAGATTTTTATCGCTTGCAAAGACAGCAAAAAAAGCCGATGCTGACCCCTCAGTGATCTCGCCTGCATCGCTGACAAGTATCGCCTCAACACATCCTTTTTTCTCCGCGTCAAGTCGCGCAAGTACATTTGGCAAAAGGTTTAACGATTTTATATCGCACCTCTTCCACCTAAGATCCGGATAGGTCGAAACCTTAATACCATGCTCTTTTTCACCGCGAAAATCGCCAAGTTCCGTAACCGTAAGAAAAAAATTAGGTTTCAGCTCGCCAACCATACCATGATTCCGCGGGCCAATTCCTCTTGTAATATGAAAGTAAACCTTTGCCTCATCAATACTTGCGCGATTATAAGCGGTTATGATTTTCTCTCTGATCTCATCGATATCCACCCCTTCAATGCCGATCTCACCAAGGCTTCTGGCAAACCTTTCGAGGTGTTTTTCAAGCAGAAAAATCTTCCCCCCATAACTGCGCAAAACTTCATAAACCCCGTCCCCAAAATAAGTTCCGCGATCAAGATAAGCCTCATCGAGTTCATCGTAATCAACGATTCTGTCCTGTATCATCGCAATCTGCATAAGCATCGTGCTCTCAGTTAAAATTCCACAAAACCCCTGTTTAATATACCACCAAGTCACATATTCCTATTTTGCAGCACTTTAACTTGTTTTGCAATAACAAGTTACCGAAAAATCACATTGCACCTATAATTGACAAAAATTTTACCAATTTCAATGATTCGCCCATAATTTCCTTTACCTTTTCATCCAAAGTTTCTAGACTGCTAAATTCGTTGTTATATAATCAGTAATAGTAAGTTTACCCCAAGGGTAATGAATTTCCGCATGTGTGATTGTAAGTTATTATTTTAAAGCAACTTACCGCAAACGGAATATTTTGATCAGGAGCAAAAATGATGTACGCAGTAATAGAACAAGGCGGCAAACAATACAAAGTATCGCAAGGCGATGTAATCAATATCGAGTTGACCGAAGTCGATGCCGATGCAAAAAGCATCGAGCTTGGCAAAGTCCTATTCGTTTCCGATGGTTCTGAAATCAAGATCGGCGCGCCGTATCTCGAGGGCGCAAAAGTACTTGCAAGTTTTAAGAAAGAAGCTCAGGACGCTGTTGTCAAAGGTCCAAAGCTGTATCCTACGTATTTTCGCCGCAGGAAAAACAGTGCCCGCAAAATGGGTCACCGTCAAAAATACCTGCAGGTAATAATCGACACCATCGAAGCATAAGTAAAAATATAAACATAGCTCTAAAAGAGCATGGAATCAAAATAACGGCCTCGGAAGGGTGATAAAACAAATCGAGGTAATCATAAAAACCCGGTCAAAAATGGCCGGGTTTTTTATGCACTTTAAATAGATATCTCCTTCGCCAACAACTACGCTACGACAAGATCATTTATGATTAATAAAAGCTTGTGAACTTATTCACATATAACGATTTATGTACCCTTTAGTTTTTTTCCTGACCATTACCGGCATGCACTTGGCGGATCGAGATTACACGCCAGCCAACCTTGTGTAAATATGGAAAGGTCTTTCATACCAACCTTACAATCTCCATCAAAGTCCATTTGTGGTTTACTTGTGCAAAAAGCCTGGGAATATTTAATTGTGGCATAATCCGAGCCTGTACCATCACCTCCGCTCACGCCTGTCACATAGACATTATTGAAATCGTCTAAAACCATGCCTTCTATATTATCATGATAATTGCCCGGACCATCATATCGTATTGTCCAAAGCTCATTACCATTTGTGTCATATTTTATTATCAAATAATCTCTATTTCCAAATATATTCCCGCTACGACCACCAACGTAAATATTGCCAGAATTATCTATCGTTAAGACTCTCCCAGATTCCGATTTATTATCTGGTCCGTTATACGTTACTACCCAAAGTTCATTTCCATCCGAATCATACTTGATCGTACAAACATCCGGAGAGGTTGTCTCTGTTGAGATAGCAACTTTTTGTCCAGTTACATACACATTATCAGAATTGTCTATTGCGAGCGAATAAGGTTTGTCATTTAGCCCACCATCATATCTTGCTACCCATAATTCGGTTCCGTTTGGTGCATATTTAACGGTGGCATAATCGTTGTCCCCATTAGCATTTTCACTGTCACCTGTGACATAAACATTACCAAGACTGTCTATGGCTATTGCAGTTACCTCTTCAGAGTCACCTCCCGGACCTTCGTACATAGCGACCCATTGCTCGTTTCCATCTGTGTCGTATTTGACAGTGACGTAATCATAGTCACTGGATCCACCCCTGCCAGCAACATAAACATTACCAGAGTTGTCTATGGCGATACCTCTTGCATGTTCGCTGTTACTATTGGGACTATCATATATCGCTTCCCACAGTTCGACTCCATTGGGGTCATATTTTAAAGTAACGTAATCTGTATCTGTACCAGATATTCTGCTATCACCCAGAACATATACATTGCCCAAGTTATCTATCGTCAGGTTCCTCGAAGATGAACCTAGAGATGATGGGCCGTCCCATCTTGCTACCCATAATTCATTTCCTTGTGAGTCGTATTTAATTGTGACAAAGTCGCGATCTCCGTCAGAACCTGTACTCGTACCTGTCACATAGACATTGCTGGAACTGTCTATTGCCATATCCCATGCCATATCATCGCCATTTCCTGTTCCATTGTATTTTTCCAGCCAAAGTTCATTGCCATTAGGGTCATATTTGATCGTGGCATAATCTGCAAGCGGTAGAAAGTCATCACCATGACTCGTACCAGTTACATACACATTGCCGGAACTATCGATTGCTATTGCCTGAGCTTGGTCTTCATCATTGCTTACCCCATTATAACGTGCAACCCATTCCTCTTTAGGTACGGTGAAGCCAGCCGCTTTTGCCATGCTACATAAGACAAATAGGCTCATTATAAGAATTGCTTGCTTTTTCATTTTCAGCCTTTCGAAAATTATAGATATTGCCATGCTGGTACGAGCAAAAACCCACACCTTAAGTTGACATTAGTACTGATAGTTTATCGCAATTCCTGTGCCACCCCGCCCCCCCTAGGCCATAACTCTTTTATTACAAGGGAGTTATGGTAAATAAATTCGTGGATACATGTAGAGACCCGGCAAGTCTGTTAAGTTTTTATACATGCCTTTAGATGCTTGATACTTAGAAAAATAAATGTGTCTGGCTTATTTCAATCTGACTGTGAAAACTAACCGCGTGTGCACAGCCCAAACTACAAGCTATGACAGACATATTGTTGATTAAAATATTGGCCTCAGTATGGTGATGTGAAAGGTTATCGTCGGGATGGGTCATTAGATCCGGTATGTGCGGATCGGATGTTGCGAATAATCGAAGCGGCGAATAAGAAGGGTAGTAAATTGACGTGGGTAAAGCCATAACTTATGATTGCAGCGTTATTTAGCCGCGAAAAAATGGGGAAATTCAATCGCAATCAGTATATAAAATGGTTTTGACATTACTGCCTTGAGTCTGTAAGCTATGGGTTAGTACTGTGAGCTATGAACTTAAATTTCTGGAGATCAATCATGAGAATCGCAATCGTATCAATTCTATTGTTAATCGTTTTTGCCAGCAGCGGATGCTCCACCGGTGAAGGAAGATTTCTTACGGGGTATGATTTTACGAGCGTCGAGAAGATAGCCGTAATCGATGTGATCGGGGATACCAAGAGCGAAGCAGTCAAGACGCAGATCGCAAACTTTTTTGAGATGGAACTGCTTGGAAAAGGGTATTCACCAGTCGAGCGAGCTCAAGTTCAGATACTTTTGGAAGAACAGGATTTTCAGGCTTCGGGGATCACTCCTGAACAACACGCAGTCAAGGCAGGCAAAATCCTTAATGTGCCGGTCGTGATGCTTATCAATATTCCGAAGTTCGGTGAAGATATTAATATGACGGCGAAGATGCTTGATGTTGAAGACGGTAAGGTGTTGTGGATCGGCAGTGGAACGGCGAAGACGGGAAAGATATTTTCAACGGTTCTCGGTGCCGCAGCCGGTGCAGCGGCAGGGGCGGTGATTAGCGATCAAACCGGCAGTGATAATACTACGACCGGAGCGGTCATAGGAGGAGTGCTGGGCGGTGCGGCAGGATATGCGCTGTCGCCGCAGGCTGCCGAACGTGCAAGAACAACAGTCAGAAAGATGTGCGACTCCGTGCCGTCGAGACTTTGACATTTTCTATTGTTTATTGAAGGATACGGCCTTCGGCCGAGGCATTTTTTATAGATAAAAACCAAAGGCGCCTGCTGATTTGCAGACGCCTTTTTTATTGCGATGGTAGATCGTTTAGATGCGGCTTTTATTCCATCAATATTATTTCTGAATTGCTTTAATCAACAAAAATGTTTGCTGTGTCGGCTTTCCATGTCCATCTTTATTGGCAGCAGAAAACATACCGGCAACTGGGACAAGAGTGGTTTTGCCTTCAGAGACACCAATAGTGGTATTAATTTTTACAGTGTCACGTAAAGGCCATTCGGTTTTATTTCCTGATTCATCCATGTGTTTTTCAACTTTGATAAGATCGGTCTTATTGAACTCAATTTTAAGAATAATTGTCTTTCCATCTCGCTGCATTTTTGGAGTAATGTTATACTCAGTACCAATGGTAAACTGCTCATATACCGGCTCGGGTTTAGCTGAAGAATCTTCTGGTTTTTTATAACTGGTAACATATTCATGTTGGGTCGTGATACTCAAATCAGCGGATTGGCCATCAAGGATTGTTGCCTTCGGGCAGGTAAGTGTGGCAGTATCAGGAGTTGCTGCTATCCATCTTGCAAACTCGTCTGCCTGCTCATCGGTTAATTGAACAGGTGTACTCAAAGGCTTGTCAGTGCTAATATTTTCAATGCCAAGTTTGCTATGCAAAAAGTCAGGGATCGAAGTTTTTGGCAGCTTAACTGAAAACACACGGGATGCTATCGCAAATTGTCTGTCCGTCTCAACATTCGTAACGGTCCTCTTTGCCATGGCGCGACTTCTTGCTGCGGCGGCTCTTTCGGCAGCGGTTTGCATTGTCGCGGGGGTTTCTATTGTGGTTTTTGGATTGGTTTTTTCACCGGGTCTTAGAGAGACTCCATCATTTACGGTCCAAAAGTATTCATCGCTGTCATTTAACGCTTCTAAGCTGTATGACGCACCGGGAACTATTTGTCTGAACTGTTTGCCTTTCAACTTGACATAGAACGCCTGAAACTGTCCATTTCCCTGACTGGTGCTTCCAGGATAGCCCTCTGCTCTTATCAAAATATCCTTTTGTCCTTCTGCTTTAAGAACAAAGTTAAATCCGGCATTTTCACAAAACTCAACTAACTGCCTATGATCCTGACCTTCATTCCACTCCTCGATACCCATCAGGAACGTCCAGTGTTTAGGGTTTTTCTTTATCCACTCTGGAAGCCTTTCGTCATTCGACCAATATAAACCATTCACATGTGCTTGTTTAATTTGCTTGTACTCAACAAATGGATATTGGTGCGGCTCTATTGGATTATATTTCCCCCCGGAATTTGCCTTAAAGAATTTTACGACATCATCCATCATTTCACTCTTAATGCTGTGTGAAACTCCGTTGTATGTTATGCACTGGGCATTAATATTTTGATCATTGTAAATTTTTTGGGTTAAATCCCATCGGTTTGGCATCATCTTTTCGGCTAATGCATTTTTAATTATATCAGCTTCTTTTTCGCTCCATGCATCGCGCGACGGCAACGTGTCGTTTCTGTCGAAGGCACCCATATAAATATAATGAGCTACCTGTCTGAAAGTTTTTTCGTTGAAAGGCTTACCGATAAATCTTTCGATCCCGGCTAGCCCGATCGGGAAAGGAAGCTCGTATCCGTTCCAATTACTCACAGGAAGTGTTGGCAGTCCATTAACGCCTCCTACAGCTACAGCTTTAACCATTTCAGGATGCAGATAAGAATATCGATTAGAGAATTTCGCCGATGCGGAAAAACCATGCATGAAAATCTGGTCGTCGATCTTAAATCCGTTAACACGCAAAAACTCCTGAGCGTATTTGATCATTGCTGTTAGCTGTAGATCGATGCGATTGAGTTTGCCTTCGTTAATCTCAAGGGTATCACGATCCAGAGCATGGGTATAAGCCTGCCAATTTTTTCTGGGCCGGGGAAATGTCGGTACCAGCAGCGGCGAACCTAAACTCCTAGCGATCTTGTTTGGATAATTGTTTCTGACAGTACGCAAAGCTTTCTCCCGATGTACCTCAAGATCATCGGAAGTCGTTCCGGTATTATTGGGTTCGACCAGAAGGTGAACTTTCTGATTTTTATCAACGGTTTTTGGTATGAACAGATAAAACGGAAAATTGAAACCTGCCTGCTCGTCGGCTTTGACCTTTATTACATCATCACCTGTCAGACTTATCTTTTGTATTGCCGAAACCATGGCACTTTCGGCAACATCGGGCTTTACCGCCCTGCTCGCAGTGGACCTTGATGATCCGCCTCTGATCATTGGTATTTTGGGAACGTAGCTGTTTTTGTTATAGAAGTACAGATTGCCAAAACTATCGTTCCCATTGGCTGAAACGAATTTTGACTGCAGCCAGGTATCCTTATTGCCTTCAATATAATTAAGTGTGCGTGTAAACTCACCTCTGCCACGTTTTATTATTGGCCCCGGCGAACAACCGGTTGATCCGTTAGTTGATAAAAAATGAATCTGGGCTTCATTGCGGGAGGACAATTTGTATTTAGCCTTGATAGTATAAGTCTGCCCCGCTTCGATCTTGCCGGTTGTTCCGAGAATTTCTACGATTTCGATAGAATCACCCGGCAAAAAATCCGATGTAGTGTCAATTTCAATTGGGATCGAAAGCCTGACAGAAGTCTTTGCTCTTGCTGCATTTATTTCTTTGAATTCTTCCGCGGTATAAACCCAGATAAGGTTGCCGTCTATGATATATTTATGCGTGCCGAGAATCGCCTGGAGAGCTTCTTCAAATGTTACATCGTAGAGTTCTGCTACCGGAACCTGACCATCTACATTTTCAGACGGGATAATATTTTTCTTGAAGAATTTACCTAACATCTTTAACGCTGATCTTATGGTAGTGCCATCACTAAATTGCAGACACTCAATACGCTTTTGATCATCATCAGAATCATTGAAACCAGTTTTTTCAATTTCAATTGCGGGTTTTTTTGCGGCAGTTGCCTTTGGTGCTACTGATGTTGCATTTTTAAAGCGTGTCGGCTGCTCTGTCTTTTGGTATTCCAGTTTTCCGTGGTTTTTGTTGCGTGAGCTGTCATTGGCAATACTGCCTTTGCCTTCGTCGAAATTCCAGTAAGCAACCAAACCGTCGGAATCGGCTGCGACCGAACGGGCCATGTTTGTTTTGATCTGGTCTTCTGTGCGTGCAACGTTCCAGATGCGCACTTCGTCGATCATGCCCTTAAAGTGTTCTGTAGAGCCACCCGGGAATCCGTTGCCTATATACAGATCAATGTTAGAGTGCATCAAGTCTTTCTGGGGATGCTGCTGCTTGTTAACGAGTTTGCCGTCAACATAGAATGATACATATTCGGTTCCATACACGCCTGCGAAATGATGCCATGTTCCCGCACGCTCTGTGTGTTCTACATTGTCGATAGCTCGAATAGTCGTGCTTCTAAAGCCAAGTCGAATTTGCATTTTTCTGCCGTCCTGATTGGCGGCAAACAAATATCCGGGCTTTCCATTCCCGGCTTTACGCAGCAAACGTGTATAAATTGTCTGCGGTCCGTCGATCCAAGCCCACATTTCAATGGTAATTTCGGATTTCGGTTCCAGCGACGGATGATTTGGTACACGTACGAAGTCACCGGCGCCGTTGAACTTTAGAGCGTAGCCTTTCGGTCCCGACTCATTTGTAACAGATATCCATTGAGGTCCTTTAGGCAGGGTGGCAACATTTGAATTTGTTGAAGCCACGGATTCGTTCAATGTTTCTATTTGATTGGCGTATTGTTGTAGTACATTTTGTGGTACTGGTACGAACCATAGGCCGCTTACTTTTGCTTTTTTATTGTATACTACTTTGATGTCTATTGGGCCCTCTTTGAACTGGCATGTTACGTATATTATGTCTGTCCAGAATATTTTTTCTGCTCGGGTGCCAAGCTGCTTTTCGAAAGGTCCGGCCTGGGCTGTTGTTGCTTTCCATACCTCGGCGAGTCTTGATGGGGGGAGAGCGTTTTTCATTTTATTGTCAAAATTCTGTGTTGCCTGTTCAAACTTTTCGGCTATTAACAATTCTGTGAACGATTCGGCAAGTGCGGTTTTTTGTTCCGTGTTTGCTGACGTACCTTTGGCGTTTGTTAGTGCTACTACGGAGAGTACGGTGAAAAGTATCACTGCCATTAACGAGAATTTGTACGAGCCTTTTTTGAATTTTGCTATCATTGTTATTCTTCTTTTTAGCTGCGATCTTTCTTCGAGTATTCCTGCAAGCGAGGGGGTGTATTTGGGCTTGGAGAAATTTTCCAGCAATTTTACTATTGTCCTGCCGTATTCTGTAGGCTCTTCTATGGGCATCGCCGATAGAGCTAGATTGTCGCAGGCCAGTTCCCTGTCTGATCGCATTTTGTAAAATCCAAACCATACTATCGGGTTGAACCAGTGGATTGTCTGTAGTATCGCTACGAGCCAGCCGAGGTAGATGTCGCCGCGCTTTAGGTGGGCGAGTTCGTGGAGGAGTATGTGTCTTAGCTGGGCGATGCTTAGGGCGTTTAGCATTCCTTCGGGCAATAAGAGACGGGGTCTTAGGAAACCGAATAATGCGGGGGATGTTACGCGATCGGTTTCTACGACGGCAAGGGGCGTGTGTATGTTCATCTGTACCTTGCAGTCTTCAAGGAGGTCGAGGATGCGGCTGTCTGTTACGGGGCGTTTTAGTTTTACAATGCTCCAAAGCCTGAAGTTTCCAGCGAAGACGTATATCGCAAGGACTATCGCACCGATCAGCCAGAGAATCGGTAAAATGTGCAGCAGTTGCGGGAACGTAAATGGGGTGGTGTCCTGTGAAGTAACTGGCTGGGGCGTTTCTTGCTGTGGCACTATTTGCGATGGCAGCTGGACAGGTAATGGAGGCTCTACTGTCGGTGTTTCGTCAATTTTGATTACTTGCGCGATTTCGGCAATAGGCGCAGAGGTCGTGTGCTCTATGGAATCGGGGATGAGGTTGAAAACGCTTAGACTGCTTTGCGGGGCTGCGGGCATTAACATCCGTACGATCACGAGCAGCCAAAGGCAATAGTGCCACCGCGGAGCAAGTTTTGTTCGCAATACTATTTTGACTAGCAAAATAATGCAAACCAGGAGGCTTACCTGTAGTGTCGATCTTGTAAGCCATTGAAACCACGGTTGAAGTTGGATCATCAATTGTTCCATCTTATTTGCCCCCCTTTTCTTCAAGGATCTTTTTCAGTTCTTCGATTTCCTCTTTAGAAAGATCTTCGTCTTCGAGGAACGCGGCAAGCATCGGCTTTAGGGTGGAGGTGCGTATTTTGCTTATAAAGGATTGTGTCTCTGCGCGGACGGAGGCGGTTTCGGCCAGTAACGGGTAATAGAGGTACTGCCTGCCCTGCTTGTCGAATGCAATGGCTTTTTTTGTCACCAGCCGGTTGATCAATGTTCGGATGGTCTTTGGCTTCCATGATGTTGCGTCCGATAACCGATCGACGATCTCGTTGGCAGTGATCGGTGATTTTGCCCACAGTACTTTCATGACCTGCCATTCGGCGTCTGATATTCTTGGCTTGTTTTCCATTTGAGTCTCCGTGAATATTACACTTGTAATATTACTAAGTATTACAGATGTAATCCAAAAATCCAAGGAAATTCTGCGGATTTTTCAAAAAAAAAGATAAAATGGCTGAAAACCTGCCTTAATAGCGTAATATAGGCGTTTTTTTATATCCCAATTGCCCCTTTACGTTCTGTTTTTGTTTAATGTTTTTTGGGATTATGGCGATATAGTGTTGGTTGCTGCGCCAGTTGGAACATCTACTTGGTACAGCCTGGGGATTTGTTTTCTGCTTATGGGGGCTTTTCATTAGATATGAAGTTTTCTATTGGTCAAAAGATCGGTATTTCGGTGGCGGCGTTTACTTTGCTGGTGATAGTCTGCGCGGTTGTCTCAACGATAAGCATGTGGTCGATCCATAAGGATGTGCAAATGATCACGTCGGAATCTTTTCCGCTGGTCATTGCTGCCGAAGAGATGTATTCGAGCAAGGCGGCGGCGCGGCTTGAACTGTTGCGGTATCTTAACGAGGTGGACGAATCGCAACTGGGGGAGATAGAAAAGAAATATCGCAATTACCTTGCCGCCCATGACAGGTTTGAAGATGCGATCGGTAAAGTGGTATCGCGTGTAGAGGAAAATCATACTCAGATACGCAAGGTATGGGAAGATGGGATGGCAACGATTATGCCTGCGTTTGAACGCCATGCGAAGGGGACAATGGAAAATCACAGGAAGTATCTGGCTGTCAAGTTTGCCCGAATTGAAAAGATGGAGGAGCACGAAAAGCTTGGCAAAGAGATGTTGTCACGTCTGTCAGATATGCAAAAAAATAACAAAGGGAAAGAATCCGTTGTCAGTATCGCTGCAGATCTGAAAATGGAACATATGTGGGCGATGTTTTCGGATGAGGAATATATAACAAAAGGGGCATTTATTTCGACTGAGGAACTGGCAAAGATACGTAAGGCATTTGAAGGGTATGGAAATGAGTTTGAAAAGTCGCTTTTGGCTTTGGGCAAGATTTTAAAAAAAAGTTACAATCTCGAAGCGATAAAAGAGATACGGCGTGTTTTCGATGAGTTTTCTTTTTCGGCACTTGGTCAGGAGCAGTTGTTTGAACTTTTTAAGGCGGAACTTTCGTTACAGTCTCAAGGATCTGCAAATCTAGCCGCCGTTGATGCCGCAGGTTTGGCAGACTGGGAGATGGCAAATGAGATCGTGGGACTTACGAAGAAGGTTTTTGAGGGCGCCGAAGTTATGGCGGCAAGGCGTGCCGGTTCTGTTACAAACAAACTTATCGCGTTTTGCATTATCGCGTTTTTGCTCTGCTTGTTTATAACGCGAAATCTGTCGGTTAAGATCGTTCGGCCTATCGAGGCGCTTTCGCTGGCAAGTATGGAGGTGGCAAGCGGCAATTTTTCGCACCGGGTGGAAAGTAGTTCGCAAGATGAGGTCGGGCAGCTTTGCAATTGTTTTAACCGGATGAGCGAAGAACTTGAGACGGAGACAAAGAAGCGAAAGGACATGGAGCAGGATAAAGAATACCTTTTGCGAAAACTGGAAGAGAAGAACCGTGAACTTCAAAGCGTGGTGTATGTCGCATCCCATGACCTGAAGAGTCCTCTGGTTACAATCAACGGATTCAGCGAGGAGGTCGGTTATATCTGCAACGAGATCAAAGATGTGATCGAAAACGGCGGGGTCGACGAGTCTGTGCGCGAGAAACTGGCGGGGCTGCTGAATAATGAGATACCTGAGGATCTGCGGTTTATCAGTGCCGGGACGACGAAGATGCAAACTCTTATAGACGGTCTGCTTCAGGTTTCGCGGGTTGGTACGATAGAAGTAGAGATCGAACCGTTGAACTTAAATGAAATACTGCATTCGATAGAGAATGTCATGCAATATAAAATAAAGAGCAAGGGCGTGAATTTAACGATCGAAGATGTGCCCGGATGCACGGGCGATGCAAACCTGGTCAACCAGGTGTTCAGCAATCTTATCGATAATGCATTAAAGTATCTGGATCCGGACAGAGAGGGGACGATACATGTGTGGGGTCGCGAAAATGGTGTAAGATGTGTTTACTGCGTTGAAGATAATGGCGTCGGTATTGACGAGCGCAATCAGGATCGTGTTTTCGAATTGTTCCACCGGCTTAAACCTGATAGCGAGGAGACTGGGGAAGGGCTTGGGCTTACGATAGTTTCAAGGATCCTTGAGCGGCTTGACGGTTCGATATGGCTTGAATCGAAAGCAGGAGAGGGAAGCAGGTTTTTCCTTTCGCTGCCGAAATCGTGAGTCATGGGTCATGGATCGCGGATCGTGATTTGTTCAGACTGCCCTTGCTCCTATCCATATTCCTGAGATAATTGTTCCTATCACGCTTCCGAAACTTGCCATCATTACCACGAGCAGTATCCTTGTTACGGGGTTTTTCCAGAATCCTTTCGTCGTTGTGATCGCTTGCGGCAGGTCCTCAAAGTCCTCGACGGTAGGTTTTTTGATCCATGTCTGTACCAGCCCCGAAACAAAACCTGATGCAACCCATGGGTTTCCGCTGGTAATCGGCGCGGCGACAAATGATGCGATGACGGTTAATGGGTGTCCTAATGCGATAGCAGCACCGAGAGCGCTTAGTGCGCCGTTTACGAAAATCCAGATCGCCAGATCGCCTGCGGAATGTTCAATACCTCCCTTGCGGAAGCCCATATAGAGAAAAATCAAAATTGTCAGCGGGATAGCCACCTTGATGATCTTCGGCAGGATCGATTTCGGGGGGAGTTGGGTGATTTCATCGAGCGATTCTTCATGGTCGATGTGCAGCTTTATGCCCGGTACGTGGGCAGCTCCTACGACAGCGACAATAGTATTTCCCGGTGCCGATCTTATCTTCTGGGCGAGATAAATATCTCGTTCTACGATAAGACGTTTTTTTATCTCGGGGAATGTTTGTGTAAATTCTTCCATGATGGTTTCGAGCTGGTCGCTCATCTTCATTTTTTCGATGGTCTCTGCGTCAATCTCTTCGGAACCGAAAATCGAAAGAATCAGGTGGGCCAAAAGATTCATCTTTGTAAAAAACGACATGTAACCCCATACGCGTTTTAGAGTGATCTCGATGTCACGGTCGGCAAGGACAAGCTGAGCGTCGGTGGATTCTGCCAGCTTTACACCTTCGAGCATTTCTGCGCCGGGTTCGGCGCCGAGTTTTTTGCCGAGACGTTTGTAGAATGCCGTCATGATGAGCTGAATAAGGAGGAAGAGAGTTTTGCGTTCTTTTATCACCTTGAAGAGGTTCATCTTTTTCCAGTTGTCGCGCTGGACCATGGATTTGTAACGCGCCTGGCAGAGTTCGACGCAAATGGCATCGGGGTTTACGGCTGCGACGGTTGCGCGGACATCTTCGACGCTTTCTTTCGAAACGTGGGCGGTTCCAACGAGATAAACAGTTTTTTCGCCAAGCTTAATCGTCTCAACGTTGTCGGGCAGTTTAATTTGCGGGTCTGTCATACATCCTTATCCGTATTTTAAATCAAAAATTAAAGTGCAAAATTGTGGTTTCGGCCTCTGGCCAAGACTTATCACCTAAAACAGCCTTTTTGGCTTGGTTTCTTTATTTAGAGTACTTATTAACTGGTTTCGGTGTACCTTGGTTCTTTCGTTAACTGTTTATACCATAAATTGGCATTTTTTGGAAGAGGGCATGTTCCGGGCTTATGGGCGCGGGTGCCTCTGTCAGGATAAAAAGATACCGGCAGGAGAGAGAGGGGGAGAAGAGCTTATACCTTTTACAGTTTAAGCCCTGCCGGACCTTTGTATTCCTATTTAAGCTAAGAGGTCAATATAGAGGCCTGTTGGAGATTGCTCTACAGGTATCTGTGACGATATCGTCTCTGGTATGACCATGGGGAACTGCCGCATGCGCGGCGATCTCGGCACAGTAATTGACGTTACGTTCGATCTCGGCTTGGTAGATGCCGGATCTATGACCCTGCAAGAGATTCTTTTTACCATATCACCCTCGTATCTTGGCTACCTTTTCATCACGATAGTATTATACCATATTAACATTTTAAAAAAAACGTCAAGGGGAGAAATCAGGGTAAAATATTAGTATTTCAGATTTTTGGGCGAATACGAGGCCTGATGGCGATTTTTATCGGATTAATATTGCAGGGAACCGTATTTTTTTTCAGTAGACGATTTTTTTAACGTTTTTGCGGATTTTTCGGGGTAAACCGGCTGCAAACGAGATATTTGAAACGATTTTTCATCATTTTGTGTTTTTTGTCCGGTTTAAATGGTCGATATGTCTCCAGAGAACTTCAGTCGGTCATATAAGCCGATCGAACCAACAAATTAACAAGCCAACTATGGGGGCAAATTAAAATGGTACAGCAAACAATTCTTAACGGTATCAACACAAGTGAGCTTTCGGATGCTATGAGATTTATGAAGGAAAATCCGGAGTTAGGGAACTACAGATTTCACGCAACGCATAACTGGATCGAAGGAGCTCATTGCCGAACGACGATCAAGGACTTTTGGGCAGGCGGGCATGTGGTGGATACGTCGAGAGACCGGGAGCATATCATCGATGCCGACGAGCCGACAAGTCTTTTGGGCCATGACCACGGGGCAAACGCAACCGAGGCGCTTTTGCATGCACTGGCATCGTGTTTGAGTGCGACTTTTGTTTATCATGCGACGGCGCAAGGGGTGCATGTCGAAGAGATAGAACTTCAGCTTGAGGGAAATATCGACCTCAACGGTTTTCTCGGTCTCGATGACAGCGTTCGGAAAGGCTATGAAAGCATCTGTGTAAATTTCAAGGTGAAGGCCGATGCTTCACGCGAAAAACTTCAGGAACTTTGCGAATATGCGCAGATGCATTCACCGGTGTTCGATATTGTCTCGCATCCGGTAGAAGTTTTGGTAAGCCTGGAAACCTGCTGAGACGTTTTCGATTTGAAGGAGGTTCGAAATGATTCGTAAAGGTCTGTGTTGTTCTATCACTGCTTTTGCTTTGATCTCTCTCGGGGGGCTCTTGATGCATCTTCGAATTCATCCGCCGTTTAATTTTGACCCGTTCGAGATCGTTCCGGAAGAGCTGCTGCCTTTTTTGCTAGGATTGGTTTCGGTGTTTGTACTCCCGTTTATGTTTAACTACAAGCGAACGGTTCTTTGGGCGGTGATGCTGAATTTGTTGATCGTATCGGCAGGGACGGTTTCGATGATCTATCATACGGCAACGCACTGGAAGACGGGTATGGCGTTTACGGTTTCTAATCTGATGCTGGAAACGACGCTGGCTTATATTTTGATATTGTTCGCAAAAGTGCCCATTGCCCATCATATTCTGCAATTCTGGGAAAATCAGGACAAGTAAAGTTCACCGCGACGGCAGTTTTGTATGCTTTGACATTCCTGTCGACAAAGGTCTGGCAGCCGTAAATACAGGAACATCGAAAAAATAACAAAAGGCTCAACTCCCAAAAAGTTAATATGAAAGCGATAAATTACCCATCCCCCCAAAAAGAAACCCGGTTCAATACTGTTCGGCACGATATTTGCTCTTTGGTGAATTCATATAGTGTTTGGGTTTCTTTTGTTGATTTTATGGCGG